>CAYFPB010000085.1:0-5606 GCA_964344895.1 uncultured Candidatus Peribacteria bacterium
ACAAAAACTTGAATTATTAAAAAAAATAATTATTATATCATTAATTTAATAGATTAAATAAAAAGATATGTGAGTAATAATAACTAGAAATCTACCTCCATACTTTATAATTGTCCCCACTTATTAGGAAAAATTATAAAGATATTTCTAGATGTTTAAAAAACATATATAAATCTTATTTTCCAAAAAGTGGAAAATAAGATTTTTTATTTAATTAAATCAAAAAAATTATGCAAAATATAAATTTATTAAAAATAGGGAGTGACTCTATTAATGAACAAAACTTAACTAAATTGTTAGGTGATATACAAAGATATGAAGAAAAAACTTGAGAAAAGTTTATTATAATTTCTTCATGAGCAGTAAAAATGTGAAGGAAAGTTATTAAAACTAGATGACTTGATGATAAAGAATTCACAGATTCAAGTTTAGCAGCAATATGACAAAATTTTTTGGTACATATATATGATAAATTATCAAGATGAGTAATTGTATGAGAAATATTATTAGATGATTATGTTAATAATGAATATATAACAAGTATTATATGAAAATTAAATAAAGCAAGAGCATTAAAAGGTTTTGCTAAGCAAGTAATAGAAATTGTAAATACAAAAAAGGATAAGCATTTAGCTGAAACAATATCAAATATGGTACATAATGATATATTAGTAATAATAAATCATAATGATGCAACAAGTGAACAAGAGCTTAAAAATTTAAGTGATAAAACTGATAATGATAAAAATACAATTCATGTTTCAGATACAATAAATACATATTCTAAGCAAGTTGGTTTGAAAGTTAAAAGAGTAATCTTTTTAACAAATACTCATGGATTACTTGATATAAATAAAGATACAGTTAAATGATGAAAAATTGATTTAGATAATATAGATAATTTTAAAGATATTTACTTAAAGCATGTTTATAATGATTCATCTATAGCTTGAACAGGTGGAATGTGATCTAAGGTAGATTGTAGTATTGAAGTATTAAAATATTGAGTTGAAGAAAGTATTATTTCTAATTCAAATAAATGACTCAAGTGTTTAGAAGATAATGATAATTGTACAAAGTTTAGAGTAATATAAAAAAAGTTTTACCTTAATAGAGACAAAAAAAGATTAAAATTTTATTTTAGTCTTTTTTCTTACCTTGTTCTTACTTTGGATTCTTAGTATATCCCATGTAATATTAAGGAAAGCAATTAAAAAAATATTTGCATAGTAAAAAAGAGGTTTGTATATTCCTTTTAAAAATATACAGTAAATCATAAAAAAAAGTTTTTGTTTAGTTTTGTTTCATAAAAAAAGATTTGCTTTCCTTTGTATTATAAATTAATTTATTTTATAACTACTAATAATTTGAGCCTACAAAAAACAAAAGTTGTTACACGTGCTATATTAGCCACAATTTTATCGAGTATAATAGTAGTTTCTACTAATGCAAACTTCAAGTGACTTTCAACTGCTGAAAGAACTACTATTAAGATACTTATTGAAAAATATAATTCTAAAGAGGAATTAACTAGTGAAGATAAATTGCTATTTGAAACCCTAAAAGAATCATTTGATAATAGAAAAAATATTTTAAATAAATAATTAATTAAATACAAATATGACTATAAGTATAAGTCCTATACATGATTCAATGGTACACTTATTTAAGTGAGAGAAGTGATATTAATAAAGCTTTATTAATACTTACAAAATATAAATATTAAATATAAAAAAATATAGATATAAAAAATCTTTTTATAATAGTTTGAAAAAATAATAGTTTGTTTAAAAATAAAAATAAGTTTACCTGGCTTATTTTTATTTTTTGATTATAGTATAATCTATAAGTATGGTAATAAAATAATTTAATAAAAACTTTTTTCATTTAACTATCTAATTAATATGAGAGATTGAAATAAAGTTTGTTTAAATTTATTTTATTACATTAATAAAAATATAAAAAAATAAAAATATAAATATGAAGGTATTATTAGTAGAAGATAATGAAATATTATCAAGAAATATAGTTAGATATTTATCTTTAAAAGAAATAAAAACAGAAGTAAGTTTTGATGGGGCAGATTGATTATATAAAGCGTCTGTAAATTTTTATGATGTAGTAATTTTGGACATAAACTTACCAAGTAAAGATGGACTTGAAATATGTAAAGAGCTTAGAGAAAAGGGAAAAGAAACACCTATCTTGATGCTTACATCTAGATGAACAAAATCAGATATTGTCTCAGGGCTTAATATTTGAGCTGATGATTATCTACCAAAACCATTTGATTATGAAGAGTTACTTGCAAGAATATATTCTCTATCGAGAAGAAATCTAAAAAATAAGAGTAATACAAAAATAACAGTATGAGAATATATGATTGATCTAGAGAAAAAAGAAGTAATAAATAGCTCACTTGAAAAAATAAAACTATCAACTTTGGAATTCAATTTGTTTAAATATCTTTCTCAAAATAAATGAAAAACAGTTAATAGACAAGATATATATGAAAATGTATGGTGAGAGTTTGATGGAGATTTTATGTTTAGTAAAACAGTTGATGTTTATATATGATATTTGAGAAAAAAACTGGGTAAAAAGATAATTGAAACAAAAAAAGGTTTTTGATATATAATTAATTAAAAAATGGATTATTTAAAGAAAAATAAGATAACTCTTACTGTTATTTTTACTCTATTGGTTCTTATCTTATCAATTATTTTGGAGTTAGTTTTTTTTACTGCAAAATACTATAATTATAAAATAAAAGATGAATCAGATTTTTACAGGATGACTAATATTATTGAGGATAAAGATATTACATTAAAGGAGTTTATTACAAGATATGACATTTGAAAAAGAGTATTTAAAATGTGAGAAAATGCTATAAACAAAAAGCAAGAAGATTTCCTTAATCTAATAATTATTGATAGGGACAGATATGAGCTAGTTTTCAGTAATGTAGTAGATAATTTGAGTTTAAAATTTGTGCAAGACTCTTTTAATAAAAGTGAATACTGAGATATAAGAATAAAGGATTGATACTTAGTAAAAAAGGTAATAGTAAATGAAAAGTTTAATAACTATGATTTATTATTTGTAAAAAAATTGAAATACAATTTTGCTGATTATATGCAGGATTTAATCTGATTTGTACTTATTTCACTGATTTTTTCTATATTTTTCTACTATATTTGATATAAGTTTGTTTCTAGAAACCTAAGACCAGTTGAAGAGTCTTTGAATGATATGAATGATTTTATAGATAATGCATGACATGAATTAAAAACTCCTATTTCTGTTATTAATTCAAACTTACAGCTTATAAGAGAAACAAAGACTTATGAAGAGTGACTTGTAGATGAATGAATTACAGAAGTAAAAAGACTTAATAGCTTAATAGAAAGCTTGGTAGATTTATCAAATATAAACTCATCTAATATTACTGAAAAAATAAGTATAAATAGTGAGATAAAAAATGCTATTTCTGATTTCAAGTATAAGGCTCTTGATAAAGATATAAAGGTATACTTTGTTGAAAATTATAAAAAAGAATTATTTGTTAATAGGCAATATTTTTACATTCTTTTTTCAAACTTACTTTGAAATTCTATTAAATACAATAAAAAGTGATGAACAGTAACTATTACATTAAATAAAAATGCTTTAATAATTAGAGATAGTGGTATATGAGTTTCATCAAAAGATAAACAAAAGATTTTTGATAGATTTTATATGTGAACTTGTTCAAGAAACTGTGACTGACATGGTATTTGATTATCTCTTGTTAAAAAAATAGCAGATATTTACAAACGGAAAATTATTGTAAATAGCATAGAGGGGACTTGAACTGAATTTATTATTAAATTTTAATATTATGAAAAAAATTTGTATTTTGTTGTTGTGTTTATTTTGATTTGTTTCTTGTCAGGGAACTGATAATGTTGTAGATAACTCATGAACAGATACTATGATTAGAAGTAGTATTTGAACTATAGAGTACTTAGATTTTAAACAAAAATCTGAATCTGGTGATTTTATTTTAATAGATATTAGGACTAGTGGTGAGGTTTCATCATGAACTATTCCTTGAGTGGATATGTATTTAGATTTTTACTCAAAAGATTTTTATTCTAAAATAGATGCTCTTGATAAAACTAAAAAATATCTTGTTTATTGTAGGAGTTGAAACAGGAGCTGAAAACTACTTGATTATGTAAAAGATAAATGATTCACTTATTTTTATGATCTTGATTGAGGTATAGGGGCTTGGAAGTAGTAAACAAAAAAAAGCAAACATAATTAATTATGTTTGCTTTTTTTGTTGAAAAATTTGATTTATAAAGATAAAAGTATATAATATGAATATATTAATATATAAAAAATGAATATGGATGAAGTTAAATTAGCAGTTTTTCAGGAAAAAGAAATAAGAAAGGTTTATTATAATGATCAATGGTGGTTTTGTTTGGAAGATGTTGTTTTTGCACTTACTGATAGTAATGATGTGAAACAATATATAAAAAAAATGAAAGCCAGAGATGATGAGTTAAAAAACAACTGGGGTACAATTTGTACCCCCCTTGAAATGACAGCAAAAGATTGAAGAAAAAGAAAAATATTATCATCTAATACAAAATGATTATTTAGAATAATTCAATCTATTCCAAGTAAAAAGGCAGAACCATTTAAACAATGGTTAGCACAAGTATGATATGACAGGGTTCAGGAAATAGAAAATCCAGAATTAGCCATGGATAGAATGAAAATAATTTATGAATCAAAGTGATATCCAAAAGATTGGATTGATAAAAGATTAAGATGAGTTGCTGTGAGAAAAGATTTAACAGATGAGTGGGATTATAGGGGGATTGAAAATAGGCAGTATTGAATACTAACAGCAGAAATATCTAAAGCAACCTTTTGAATGACACCAAATGAATATAAATCATATAAATGACTCGATAAGAAGTCTCAAAATTTGAGAGATCATATGACAGATTTGGAATTAATATTTACTATGTTATGAGAAGCTTCTACAACAGAAATTATGAGAAATAAAGATAGTAGGTGATTTTATCAAATAAAAAAGGCAAGTAAAGATTGATGAGATATTGCATGAAATGCAAGAAAACAACTTGAAAACAAAACTAAAAGCAAAGTAGTTTCTAATTCTAATTATCTATTAAATGAAAAATAAAAAAAGCAAACATAATTAATTATGTTTGCTTTTTTTGTTTTTATTTTTAAATCATAATTCATCAAGTTTATCAGATATTTTTTCTAGTTTTTTTACTACTTTCTTATCTTCTAAGAGATCTTTATAAAAGTCATTTTTTATTTTAAATTTTACTATATTTTGTTTCTCTGTAAAACTTGTCATAAAATATCTAATAAGCATACTTCCATCTAGTCATATTTCTCTAGATTTTTTTAAAAAGTCTTTTTTTAGTTTTTCATCAACTCTAATTTGTAATGTTGTTGTCATGATATATGTAATTACTATGTATATACATATATATTATATTAATATAATAAAAAAAGCAAATTTTTTTCTTGCCAAAATATATTTTCTAAATATCATAACAAATGCCAAAATAATA
>CAYFPB010000086.1:0-5554 GCA_964344895.1 uncultured Candidatus Peribacteria bacterium
GATTTGTCTCTTTCCAGCTTTGCTGGACTCTTTGTCTCTTATGAGCGTTAGCAAGTTAGTTTTAAAAATCAGTTTAATTAGTTAAATAACTAATTAAACTGATTTTTTCTAATTTTTAACTTAAAAAATATGGATAAATTATCATATGAAAAACTATCAAAACAATTATATGCATGGGAAAAAAGTTGTAAAAATAAAGCTGGCCAGAATTTGTAATAGCCAAGGTTTTACAAAGCGAGCCTTATTAATCCTAGTAATCTACTGGAAAATTTTATTTTTATAAAAAATACTAAATTTTTTCTTTACAATATTTAGATTATAAATACAATAGTTTTATTAAAATTATTATTATTAAATAATTAAAAAAATGAAAATACTTGAAGTAAAAAATGTAGAGAAAACTTTATCTTGAATAAAGATACTTAAAGGAATAAGTTTTTCTGTAAATGCTTGAGAAATATATGGTTTTTTATGACCAAACTGAGCATGAAAAAC
Organism: uncultured Candidatus Peribacteria bacterium; assembly: GCA_964344895.1. GTDB lineage: Bacteria > Patescibacteriota > Gracilibacteria > BD1-5 > UBA6164 > UBA6164. Next base: position 496 of record CAYFPB010000086.1, read on the forward strand.
AACAACAATGAAAAATATAATGTGACTTATGGAACCAGAAAGTGGTTTAATAAAAGTATTTTGAAAAGAAGGTTTAACAAGGGAATCTAAAGCAAAAATTGGTTTTATGCCAGAAAATACTTATCTATATAAATATTTAACTTGAAAAGAGTTTTTAAGATTTAATGGAAAGTTTTTTTGACTAGAAGGTGAAAAACTTGATAAAAAAGTAGATGAATTGTTAGAAAAAGTATGACTAGAAGAAGCTTGAGATAAATTTTTATCTGATTATTCTAAATGAATGCTTCAAAGAGTATGACTAGCTCAATCTATTATAAATGATCCAAAGTTATTATTTTTAGATGAACCAATGAGTGGTCTTGATCCTATTTGAAGAAAACATGTAAAAGACTTACTCGTACACCTAAAAGAAAAATGAACAACAATATTTTTTAATACTCATATCTTATCAGATGTAGAAAGTATATGTGATAGAATAAGTATTATACACAAATGAAATATGGTAGTAGAATGAAAATATGTAAAATCTATCAAATGATGAGTAGAAAACTTTTTTATGGAAAGTGTTACTGATGATAAAGAGGGTGTTGAAGAAGAAAAATAATAAAAATTAATTTTAAAATTAAAAAATGTTTAATTTTTAATGTAATAAGTAATTTAAAATCAAAAAAATCCTAACTGCTTGAATCCCAATCTTTGATTGGTTGAGTTTTAGGATTTTTTTAGATTTTTATTATGAAATGAAATGTTAAAAAAATTAATAATTTTTGTTTTTAAAATTAATTTCTAAAGGCTATTTTTATTTATAAAAGATACAGATGATTTTATAAGAGCAAATATGTTTATATTTGTTTTAGTTTTTGATATCCATTCTGGATCCTTGGTTGTAGATTCATCTAAAAAATCTATTTTAGGAGAGATATATTCTATTTTTCAAACTATTTTTAGTTGAGATAGAGATAAGCTTTCTTTTTCTAAATAATCTTTTAAAAACTTATTAGCTCATCATCATACAATACAAAATTTATTAGGACAAATCTCTCAAGCTAGTATTTCCTCTAAGGTAATAACTAATATATCTTTAAAAATATTTAAAAACTCTTTCTTTTCCGGTAAAAATATATCTTCATCAATAGTATTGATTATATTATTTTTTGGTATTTGATGATTTTTTCTGATTTTTTTAATCAAGTCATTTATACCAAAATTTAGTTTTTTAATTCAAACAATATTTCCATCCTTTTTTACTATTATAGAAAGGTGAGAGTCTCAAAAATCTATTAATACTAGATTTTTTTTGTTATCAAAAAGATGTAGGATAGCATATTCAGTAGGTATAATATTGATTACTTTTTTTCATATAGCCTTCTCTATAAACTTGATAGTTTCAATCTTTGATCTACTTATAAATATATTTAATATTGAAATATTTATTTGTTCAGGATTGTTTCATATAATTGTATCAGTATTTTGATTATCAAGAAGTATATGAGAAATCTCACTTATAAGTAATTTTAAATCTGATTTTTTAAATCAGTAGTTATTAAAAATACTTTTATAGTGTTTTTTTTCTACCTTGGATTTTGTTTCTTTAAGAAAACTTTTTAATTCTTTTTCATCAATATTTTCTTCACTTTCTCTTATATGATTTACTTTTGAAAACTCAAAAAACATATCCCCAGTAGGGATATTTATTATTATTTCATCTATTTCTTTATTTGAATCTTTTTCAGCTTTTTTTAAAGCTTGTTTTATATTGTTTGAAATTCATTCTAGATTTTGAAACTCTTGCATTAATATATAATCCTCATCTTGACGTTTTTCTCCATATCAAAGTAGTTCTACATTTCAGTTTTTGATTTTACATACTCATGCTCTGACTTTATAAGTTCAAATATCTATTACTCAAACCAATTTAGCTTTTATTTGTTTTTTTATAAAGCTCATTTACTTTAACTTAATTAAGAAACTATTTTTTTTCATATTCATTGTAAGAGTTTGTTTCATTCTGATATTTCTCAAATTCATATTAGTGCCATGGCAAGATCTTCTGTTATTAGATTGTCATTTGGAGTTAAATTTAAGGCCCTTTTTAAGATACTGATTCATTTTTCAGTATTTCATACAACAGTGTAAGCCCATCAAAGATTTCTAAGTACCTCTGAATTATTTGCTAGTAGTTTATTTGATAATTCTAAAAACTTTATAGCTTCAACAACCTTATCTTTTGATAGTAAAAGAAATCATTTTAAATAATTTCAAGTTGCTGAATCAGGGTTTAGTTTTAAAGCAAAATTAATAGATTTAATTCATTTATCCAATTCTCATTTGTATAAATATATATCTGATAATTCTTCATATAATCTGTAATCCGAGTTGTATTTTACTAAAGCTTGTTCAAGAATCTTAATAGCTTCACTAAAGTTTTGTTCTATTTTTAGTGATTCTATTTTTATAATTAGGTCTTGTATTTTATCCATAGTTTTTTTATATTTTTAAAGGCATAATAATGTGTTTAAAGCTATAAGAAGAAGTCTTATCATTTTCAGGATCACTTATAGGTGTAATAAGTATAGGAGATAGCGGACTCTCAAAACTAATACTTATATGTGTTGTTTCAATAACTCATAATACTTCTAAAAAGTATGTTGAGTTTATTCATATAATACTATCTTCTCATTCTACAGATCATACTAATGTTACATCTCATTCTCATATTTGAGTTTCAGATGTCTCTAATTCTATTCATCTACTAGATGATAAACTCATTTTAATAGAATAATTATTTTCACGACTTACTAGGTTTATCTTTTTTAAAGCTTGAATTAAGTCAGATCTATTAATTTCAGCTTTTGTATTGAATGAATTAGGGAAAAAGTTTGAATAATCAGGAAATTTTCCATTTAATAATCTAGAATATATCTTTATATTTCAAGTAAAAAAGGCTATTTGATTATCTCATGATACAATTTTTACTTCTTCTTCATCAGCTAATATTCCTTTTATTTGTGATGCTGTTTTACTAGGTATTATTTGAGAAAAATCAGTCATTACAGTAGAGTCAAGTTTTGTTTTATATTCAGATAATCTAAAACTATCTGTTGAAGCAAATATTACTTGGTCTGCTTTTATATTTACATACAATCATGCTAAGGTTGGTCTAATATTTCATTCAGCTGAAGAGAATAGAGTTTTATCTATTGATTGTTTTATAATTGCTCAAGGTAGATTTAAAGAAACATCTTCTCTTATATTTGGTATCAAAGGGAACTCAGAAGCTTCAATTCATTTCAGTTTTAATTTTCAACTTGCAGTTTTTATCTTTATACTATCATCACTTAATAATTCTATAGTTACTTCATCATCCATTACTAATCATACATAACTAGTAAACAGTTTACTAGGTATACAAAAAGCTCATTCAGAACTTATTTCAATATCTTCAGAAATGATATATTCAATAGCCATTTCCAAATTATTAGAAGTAAGTACAATATTATTAAAGTTTACTTTTAATAATATATTTTCAAGTATAGGAGTAGTTGTAATTGATGCTGTTGCATGGTTTACTATATCTAGTCCTTTTTTCAATACATCAGTTTTAATCTTAAATTTCATACTGCAAAAAAAATAATATATATATTACTTTTTTATATGAATATTGATAATAAAATCAAACTTATTTTTTCTTTTATGTTAAAAACTTTTTGTACAAAAAATTGTAACTACTTTTTTGTCACTAAATAAAGCTTAATTGCAATTTAACTAATTAAAAATAACACTTAGGTTAGAGTTCCTAATTATCTCTAATTTTATGTGTTTTAAATAGTCTCTTAACTTATCTCATTTTATAATAATTTTATAATAAAATTGATTGTATTTTTTAGTTGCAGAATCTACAAATATTAATTCTATTTTGTTATCAGTATTATTTATTTGTAATTTGTTATATAAGTTTTCTAAAAAACTTTTTGCTTTATCTTTTGACTTATGTCTATATTCCAAAATTACTAATTCTTTAAAAGGGGGGTAGTTAAATAATTTTCTTTCTTCAAGTGTTTTTAGGAAAAAATCTTTGTAGTTTTCTTCTGTTATACTTTTTATTATATTGTTTTCTGGAATAAAGCTTTGAATAACTATATTTGTTTCTTCTCATACTCTATTTCATCTTCATAGTAATTGTTTTATATTAAAATACACTTTTTCTTCTGTATTGTACTTTGGGATTAATAATTCTTGTTCTAGTAGTATTACTCAAATAAGTCACAGATTTTTTATATTAAAACCTGTTGTTATCATTTTTGTACCTATTATTATATCTGATGATTCTATTTTTTCTAGAGCTTCATTTTTCAGTGTCTTATTTTTTACTGTATCTGTATCAAAACGAAATATATTTTTTTCAGGGAATAATAATCTTAAACTTGATTCTATTTGCTGAGTTCATACTCCTACTTTCCTCAGAGTATTTTTAGCACATTTTTCACATTTATTTTCTAGTTTTGAAGCACTACTACATATATGACAAATCAAACTAGGGGGATTATTGTGTACATTTAAAGATACATCACAATTCCTGCATTTATATAAATGATTACAGTTTGTACAAACAAGACTTGAATATTCTCATCTTTTATTTAAATACAAAATCACTTTTCTATTTTCATCCAAAGTATTTTTTACTTCTTTTAATAATGTATTAGATAAATACATATTATTATCTGATCTGTCTTGAGATAGGTTTACTAGATACATGTATAATGAATAGTTAATAATGAATAAATAATAGTTAATTATTTATTTTATTCAAGTTTTATGGAGGAGAAAAAGTTTTTTTGTAAAAAATACTTAATTATGAAGTATATTAATGAAGGGAAATATTATAATATTGAAAAATAATAATTTTAGGAATGCTACTTTTTAGTTTAGAATAATATATTAACATATTATAATATGTTAATATATTATTTTTCTGAGATTTTTTGTGAAGTAAAGGGGATAGTTGAATTTGGATAATTTTATACTATTTTCTTGTAGTTAAAAATTCCAGATACACAAA
>CAYFPB010000087.1:0-5483 GCA_964344895.1 uncultured Candidatus Peribacteria bacterium
AATGAAAAGATAAAAGAGGAAAACTAGTTTTCCTCTTTTATCTATATAAGAACTGTTATATAACTATACTATAATTACTTTATTTTTTAAAAAATAATATGAAAAATTTAAGTATAATAGATTATGTAATAATTAATTTTCTATATTTATTAATAGCAATGGTTATTACATGAGTGGTTGTAATTTTTGATAATTGAATCAATTTTGATTTTTATATTAATTTGTTTGTAAAAGTATACTCAGGGTTAATAGGGTTTTATTTTATAATTATGCTGCATAATTTAAAGTATATATTTTTTTACTCAATATTAATTAATTTTTTTATTACTTTTATTTATAGTTATTATATATTCAAAAGTAAAAAGTGAATCTACATAACTACAGTTGTATTATCACTAATCTCTAGTTTTTTCTGATATATATGATTTTGAATATTACTATCAGTATAGTAAAACAATAATAAATTTTTTCTAGAAATAATATATTATTAATAAATAAACATGAATTCAACAATATTTTGAATAATAATAATCTTAATTATAATATCTACCCCATTTGTTATACATAAATTATGTGTAACTAAGGTTAGTTTTGTAAATATAAAAGATTATTTAATACCTACATTAATACTTTTAACTGATTTTTGAGTAATTAATTCAGTAGATTTTATAATAGATTTTTTTTGATTATGAAGAGTAGAGTGAGAACCTATTACTTGATGTTGTATTGATTCTGACTGAGTTTTATTAATTATAATATTTATTATCTCATTATTAATCAGAGAAATAATTCTAATAAAACAAAAAAATATAAAATACTTTATATTTAGTAATTTATGGATATTATTGATTTGTTATATGTTTTTAATATTTAATTAAATAATAATATGAAAAATAAAATATTAAAAAGTATTATAAATATAGTTTTTATATTATTAATTATAGCAATTATATTATTTTTTATAATTCCATGAAATAGTAAATATGAAAATGATATTAATACTGCTAGAAATTCATTTAATAATGAACAAATGAACACAGTATTTTCTACGAATAATAAATTAAAAACAAAAAATATATTAAAATATTATAAAGAAATTCAAAAATGAATTAATACAAATATTTCTAATATAAATAGTATTATATATTATTATTTTTGAGAAAATGACTGATATAAAAAATATCAAATAATTATAAATGGAGAAAAAGAAAAATTATTATATACTATATATTACAAATGAAATGATTTTTATTGATCTGAGAAATTATTTAACAATAAACAAAATTTATGTTATATTTATATAGATAATTGTTCTAATGACATAAAATATATTGTTTGACTTATTAATAAATTAAAATTAATTCAATAAATGTTTTTTTATATTACATATTTATTATTTTTTAAACAAAAGGAGAGATGCTATTAAGAGTATCTCTCTCCCTCACATAAGAACTGTTATATGAGTATCAGATAGCAACTGAGTATTAGTTGATAGTTATGAATACTAAAATTTCTTAATTTTTAAGAAAAAATTTAAATAATACCTAAAAGAATAGAATTATTTTAATTCTATTCTTTTATTATTTCACAATTATTTTACTAAAAACTTGATTAATAAAAAATTTGAATAAAATACTTTGTAGTAAATTTTTTAAATTATAAATTTTAAATAAAAATATGTTAAATATAGCAATTAATACCTTTAAAGAAATAGTAAGAAATAAGTTTTTATATATAATACTATTCTTTGCCTTTGTTTTTATAGTATTCTCTATATTACTATGAAAACTTACAATATGAGATGATTCAAAAATAATAGTTGATTTTTGATTATCAATGATAGAAATATTTTGACTAGTTGGTGTACTATTTGTATGATCACAGTTATTATTTAAAGAAGTAGAAGGTAAAACAATATTTTTAATATTAAGTAAACCAATAAAAAGATATGAATTTATTCTATGAAAATTTTTCTGATTCTCTTCTACTATATTTTTAATAATACTACTTCAAGCAATACTTTTCTTACTTGTATTATTTATTAAAGATATAGAAATATCTAAACTTATTCTATTCTCTCTACTCTTTACATGGTTTAAATTAGAAATAGTATTAGCTTTAGTATTCTTCTTCTCAACATTTATGTGAAACATGTTGACTATATTAGTATCATTAATGATATACTTCTTAAGTCATACATATACTATACTAATAGACATAGCTCACAAAACTCAAAACTCTTTAGTAATTTACTCTTCAAAATGAGTACAACTACTATTCCCTCCATTTGAAGCATTGAATACAAAAGATGTTATATGAGATTTCTCAAATTTTTCTGCAAAATTTTTCATATTCAATACAGCATATTCTATAGTTTACCTTTCTGTTATATTATTCTTCACAATATTAATATTTAATAGAAAAAAGTTTGAAAACTAACCACCCCCTAACCCCCTCCTTAATAAGGAGGGGGGAAAACCTAATTATACAAAAAGTAACTGGTCTAAGTAAAGAGCAGTTATTTTTAGGTAAAGAAATAAATATAAAACAAAAAAAAGAGATAAACATACTAAAAAATAGACTAGATAATTGAGAACCAATTGAGTATATTATAAATAATGCAGAATTCTATTGATTAGATTTCTATGTTGATAATAGATGCTTAATTCCTAGAAATGACACTGAAATAATGGTTGATTCTGTATTAAAAGAAGTACAAAATAATAAAAAATGAACTACTTTAATAGATGTTTGAACATGATCAAGCTGTATCCCTATATCAATAATAAAAAATAGTAAAAATATAAACAAATGTTTTGTTATAGATATATCAAAAAAAGCTCTTGAAGTAAGTAAAATAAATTTAGAAAAGTATAGTTTAGAAAATAAAGTTACTCAATTGAATTGAGATTTACTTGATAATTTTAGTTACAAGCTAGAATGAAAAGTTATAATAACAGCAAACCTACCATATATAAAAAACTGAGATTTTGAAAATATGGATAAACAAACAATTGAGTATGAACCTGATCTAGCTTTATACTGATGAGAAAAAACAGGGTTTGAATTGTATGAAAAACTAATAGCTCAAACTTTTGAATTAAAAAAGAAATACAATATAGAAAAATTACAACTATTTATAGAAATAGGTTTTGACCAAAAAGAAGTTTCTATTAACTATTTAAGTGAAAAAAAACTTAAATTTGAAATATTTAAAGATAATTCACTAGTAGATAGATGCATCAAAATTGATTTTTAAAAAAATGTATGATACAATACTTATAATAATTATTTAGTAAAAACTATGTGATTAGACGATTTTACACCTGAAATAGAATCATCTGAGTGAGGTTGACAATCTAGTGAAGCAATAAAAGAGGCTTCTGAAAAGTATAAAGAAGCTAGTAAAAAAGCTTGAGCTAAGGTTGCAAAAGCATGAAAAGATGAAAAAAAAGCCAGAAAATATGATTTTCTATTGGCTTGATTTTTGGTGAAAATAATTGTTGATCCTAAATATGATTTTTTACTAGATACACTATTCCCTACAACAAATGCATGATTCTCATCAAATTTTATACTTTGAATACTATCTTTAATAAATACTGACATAAGTAATAAAATAAGAGAAGTAACTGATCAAACACCAATAGTGTTTGATTATGAGATAAAAAAAGATAATACAATATTTGATGATAATAATATAGATCCAAAAATAAAAAATAGAATAAACAACTGGGTAGAAGACATTATTTCAAGTATAACAATTGAATACTCAAGCCTACAAACTGAAAAACTAAAACAATTATTAAATGATAAGAGAGATATATTAATAAATTATTCTAAAGTTGTATTTATATTTTTCTTAAAAGAAATAAATATATCTATTTCTGAAAATAAGGCAGAAAATATAGTAGAATTTATCATAAGTGAAGTGGAAAATAATATAAAAAAATTAAATATAGAAAAGATATAATTTTTAAAAAAATTATATCTTTTTTTTTAGTCAAATAAAAATTTGACTTTTGTGCATTATTAAATAGAATTCCGACACAAAAAATATTTTTAAATTTTAATATTATTTACAATGAGTACTAAAACTCCTTTAGATAAGGTTAGAAATATAGGTATTATTGCCCATATTGATGCAGGTAAAACTACTTGTACAGAAAGAATCTTATACTATACTGGTAAAATCCACAAAATTGGTGAAACTCACGATGGTGAAGGTACAATGGACTGGATGGAACAAGAACAAGAAAGAGGTATTACAATTACTTCTGCTGCTACTACAGCTTTTTGGAAAAATCACCAAATAAACATTATTGATACTCCAGGTCACGTTGACTTCACGATTGAAGTAGAAAGATCTCTAAGAGTACTTGATGGTTGAGTAGCTGTATTTGATGGTTCTCAATGAGTAGAACCTCAATCAGAAACTGTATGGAAACAAGCTGACAAATACTCAGTACCTAGAATAGCATTCATTAACAAAATGGATAAAATGGGTGGTGACTTTGAAATGTCAATTGATACAATTAAAAAAAGATTAGCTGGTGATAAAGTTGTTGCTATCCAATACCCTATTGGTGCTGCTGAAACTTTTGAAGGTATTGTTGATCTAATAGAAATGAAAGCATATCACTTTGAAGGTGATAGTGGTGAAAATGTTACTGAAATAGAAATTCCTGCTGATATAAAAGCAAGATGTGAAGAATTAAGAGAAGAAATGGTTGAAAAAGTTGCATCTCAAGATGATGCTCTAATGGAAAAATACTTTGATGCTGGTGAATTAAGTGTTGAAGAAATTAAAAAAGGTTTAAGAAAAGCTGTTTGTAATAATGATTTATATGCTGTTGTTTGTGGATCAGCTCTACAAAATATAGGTGTACAAATGGTTATTGATGCTGCTGTTGATTTCTTACCTAGTCCTGTTGATGTAAATGAAGCTCAAATTGACTGTAAAGATATTGATTCAGGAGAAACATTTAAACAAATCCCTGTTGCTGATGATTCATCATTAGCTGCTATTGCATTTAAAATTGCTACTGATCCATTTGTAGGTAGATTAACATTTACAAGAGTATATGCTGGTACTTTAAAATCAGGATCATACATCTATAATGCTACTACAGGTTCTAAAGAAAGAGTTGGTAGACTATTACAAATGCATGCCAATGATAGAGTTGAAATACCTGAAATCCCAGCTGGTAATATTGGTGCAATTGTTGGTTTAAAAAACACTAAAACATGAGACACACTTTGTGATGTTAATGATAAATTCTTAGTAGAATCTATTGAATTCCCTGAACCAGTTATATCTATTTCTGTTGAACCTAAATCTAAAGGTGATCAAGAAAAAATGGGTATGGCACTATCTAAATTAGCTGAAGAAGATCCTTCTTTCAGAGTTGCTACTGATGAAGAAACTGGTCAAACTATTATCTCTGGTATGGGTGAATTACACCTTGATATCATTGTTGATA
>CAYFPB010000088.1:0-5476 GCA_964344895.1 uncultured Candidatus Peribacteria bacterium
TAATTTTTAAAGCAGATAAATTATATAGTTTTTTTAAAAAAATCAATATTTTTACTTGCTTTTTTTTATAAAAACTTATTATATATAAAAAGTTATTAATTATTAAAATATTTGAAAAATGAATAAATCTTTTGTGTCATATTTGCTTTTACTTTTTATAGTTATTTGAATTTACTTTATTGTTTCTTCAAAATCAGATGAAGTAAAAAAAGAAAAGAAGGATATGTCAGCTAAATTAGAAAGACTAGAAGAGCTAGAAAAGGAAAATATGCAATTAAAAAGTCAGGTAACTAGAAGAGAACCAAAAAGAGTAGAAAAAAAAGATGCTATTAAAGAAGAAGTAGTAGTAACTAAGTGAGAAAAATATAGGAAAATATATAATTGAAGTGTTGTTGAAGCAGATGTATTAGATATAGACTTAGATATTACAAATACAATATTTTCTGGTTCTACATTAGAAATAAAATTTGCTAATAATAATATATTTTTACTAGAAGATATAGTTGATTTTTATAGAGGGAATGAAGCTGAAAATATAGAATATTTACTTGATTGATACTTGATAAATACAGCTTTATGAGAGGAAAATGATATTTTTTATTGAATTGATCCTTTAGAAAATGTTAGTTTTGAATGATGATTACAAAAAATACTTGATTATGGTAATGATGATTGAGGTTTCTGACAAACTCCAGAATCAGAGTCAGATCTTGAAACTACTGTAAATTTTTTAGAAAAATTACTTTTATTACAATATAGTGGTTTAAAATTTCCAAAAGAGACAGTTAATAATACTGTTAATTATATAATAAAAAATAATTATAAACAGTTAGATAATAAAAATAAAATGAAATTGTTTTTTATATTTAAAACAATTATGAAAAACAATTATGATGATTTATGATATATAAATAAAACTAAATTATTTTTTATCTCAAAAAGTTTGGATGTAAAAGATGAGCTTGATAGTAAAGGTTTACAGGAATATGGACAAAAGAAAAAATTATATGAACTTGTTTCACTTTTATATAGTTCACCTGTTATAAAACCAAATATAGATGATATTTTTAGTACAAATCTAGAAGATATAGATATAGAGAATTTGAACTTGTATTTTTATATCATGTCTAAGTATCATATAAACTATTCTTCTAATGGTAAGATAAAATTTGGTTATATGATTTGAAAAATAAAAAATAGAAGAGAAATGGTTCGGGTTTGAAAGGTTGTTTCATCTATTAAGTCATTTAAATATGATTTAGTTGATATAGAAGAATTTTGAGAACTACCTTTTAGACTTGCTAATCTAGAAGGGCAAAAGTTATATACAAAATTAATTTTAAATACTAAAAAAATTGTAACAGAATAATGAGTTATTTTTACAAAAAAATCCTTGATATGTCTTTTGAAGAGGCTTTAGATGAAGTACGTTTAGTTTTTGCAGAATCTGGTTTTTGAGTAGTCTCAAATGTAGATGTTACATCAAAAGTACAGGAAAAAATTGATCCTAGTTTTCCTAAATACAATATATTTTGAGTTTGTAATCCAGAGCTTGGTTATAAGTATATGCAAGAAGATATGGATCTGTGAGTATTTATGCCTTGTTCAGTTGCTATTTATGAACAGGATGGAAGAGTAGTTGTTTCAGTATGATTACCTGATGCTATGATAAGCCCTATTGTATCATGAGAAAAGTTATCTGATTTAAATAAGCAGGTAAGTGATATATTGAAAGACATTGTTGATAGTATATAAAAAAACAGAAAAATTTCTGTTTTTTTATTTTTTGAATATAATCTAAGTATATATTTAATAATTTTTTATATTATGTCAACTATAACATTAGAAGTACCTGATACTATAGCAAAAAAATATAAGGGTAAAGTAATAGATTATAAGGTTTTTTTATCAAATTTTGAAAATGATAAATGGGAAGATACAAAATTAGATAGAGTTATGGAGGCTTGAGAATTTTATGATTATTTAGATAAGGAGCTATAATATATGGTAAAATGATGGATTAAATTTGTTCGTAAACAATGAAGAAAGCAAGATATTTTAGATGCAGTTAAAAAAATAGAAGTTTGAGACTTCTCTTGACTAGATATTACTTCTATATCTTGAAAAAATAATCATTATAGATGTAGAATCTGAAAAGTTAGAATTCTATTTTATGAAGAAAATTCTAAATATTATATTTATGGAGTCGGTATGAGATGAAGTATTTATAAAGGTATATAAAAAAGAGAAATCCTATAGGATTTCTCTTTTTAGGCAATAAATAATTCTGCTTCAGCATTTCTTCTTTTTACTAATCAATCAATTACTTTTCATCAAGCTCTTTTAAATTTTTTCATATGTTCAGCTACTTTTGTAGCTTTTATTTTTCATTTACTAAAGTTTCTTAATTTAGCAGTAAAATTTTCTTTTCATCTTGTACCAGTTCATAGGTTATAGTAAAAAGATATTAATGATACTTTTTGATTACTTGTTAAAGTATTTCAGTATTCTTTTGTTATATATTGATTTATTTTATTTACTTCTCTTTTTAATTCTTGTTTAGCTAAAGATTTTGTTATTTTTGCTCATTTTCAAGGAGCCTTTGTTCAGTATCACCGAGAGTATTGCTTATAATCTGAATATGATACTTCATGAAATCATTCAAAATTTTGTATTAAATTAATAGCATGTTCTATCACGTTATATTCTTTTTTTTCTTTATTCTCTTTCTTTTTAGAATTTCTTAATTTAGTTAATTTATAGAATTCTTGTTCTTGTTCTTTGGTAGATCAAACAAAAACATAATTTTTATCTCAAACTTTTTTATTGTAAATTTTTAATCATTCTACTAGATTTTTTGGATTATAATTTCACCATAATATTGTCACATTTGGAGCTTCATATTTTAATTTATTATCTCTTAATATTGACCAAACCATTTTTCAACCTTTTATTATAGTTCCTAATTTGTCTTTTTTGAAACTATGAGTATCTTCAGGTATTTTATTTTTTTCTATTTTTTTTGTTATGTTTTGAGTTTTTTCTTCTCAAGTTATTCTTATTTTTTTCTTAACAACTAATCTTCTATTATCTTTTACAATATTAAAATTAATATCTAAATTAATATTTTTATCTCTTAATTTGTTTACTGTATTTTGTAAAATATTATTTAAAATTTTTTCTGGTATTGGTAAATAAAAAGTTTGTTCATCAATTAATTTTTTATGAGCAAAAAGTCTTTGATGAGCTTTGCTTGTATTGTTTCTGATATAATTTATATATTCAATTGTAAAAGTATCTAAAAAATCCTTTTTATTTTCAGATTCAATTCAAGAGTATTTTTCTAAATCAAAACCTTCAATACTTATACTTTCCTCAATCAAATCTCTGAAAGAAGTATCTCTTATCGTATCTTCTAAAGAAAATAAAGTAGATAAATCATGTTTTGTTCTATCTGTAATTTGTTGTTTTTTGTAATCAAGTAACAATTTTTCTCTAGATTTAATAGCTTCTTCTCTTATTTCAAACATTTGTTGATCTAAGCTATTTTTCTGTATATCTCAATTATTTTGACTTTCTGGTGTCATATATTTTTTTTACTAATTAATTATTTCTATTATTTTAGCATAAAAAATTAAAAAATACAAAAAAGAGCTTGTTTTTTGTATAAAAAAATATATAATGTGTGTATTATTAATAAATTTTATGTTATGGCTATATTATCTAAATCAAAAAATAAGACATTTGTGAATTCTGAGATAGAAATGTACTGAGAGTTAGAAAAAGTAAATAATAAAGTAAAAACTGGAAATACAAAATTTTTGTCTGTTGAAGACTTATATAAAAAAAATAGTAATTATATAGATAACTTGTCATTATAGTATATGTATAAATTGAAGATTGAAGAAGATTTTTATGAAGATTTAAATAATATTTCAGATTATATTTTTAGACATACTTTTTCAAAAGAAATAACTCAGAAATTATCTAATGAAATATTAAAAACATTATTATCACTTACATTATTTCCATTAATGTATGAGGAAAAGTATAAAGATTTTAGATGTATAATATATAAATCATATAGTATTTTTTATAAAGTATCAGAAATTAAAAAAGAAGTGTATGTTTATAGAATATTTTGAAACTCTCAGGACTTTAGAAATGAAATATAAAAAGAGACTATTTTAAGTATAGTCTCTTGTTTTTTTCATGCTCTTCATTACTTTTTCAGTAATATATTTTTCATGTAGTTATATCATGTAGGTAAAACCAGTATGGAGTTTCTTTGTAGTTTAGTGTTGCATTTATTGTCTCAAAACTTGGGTTTCAAATAGGTGTTTTTGGAAGTCATTTCATGGTTCTTGTATTGTAGTCAGATTTTTCTTTTATGTATTTACTTACAACCATTTTACAATCCTCACTTGTTAACTCATGAGCATAACATACAGTTATATCTGCTCCTATCATCCATCATTCATCTAGTCTCTTTTTTAGTATACCTGCTACAGTAGCTTTTTCATTTTTATTTTTTTCTTCCTTTTCAACTATACTAGATAGGTTTACTAATTCTTCTATTTGTTTATTATCAAGCTCTGTTAATATAGTTTTGTATACTTTATTTTCAAATGTTTCTAATTGTTTAATTACAAATACATTTATTTTAAAATCATTAGCTAGTACTGTATAAGTATCTGGGTATAAAAATCATTCAAGTGTTTTTAGTCATTCTAAAAAAGGGAAGAATTCAGTCAATTTTTTGATTTTATCAGTATTCTCTGCATAACTAATATACTCTCAGCTTTTAATTAATTTTTTATCAGTTAAAAACTTATCTATATCAAAAATATTCCATCATTCTAAAACTGTTATATCAATCTCATCATAAACTATAGGCTCTTCAAGAGAGATTAATATATCAGCTATATTTGAGTTTTTATTTATTTTATAGTTTCATGCTATAAGTTCAAAATCTGGATTTATTTTTTCTAAATGTTCTTTGTAATAATATTTTAGATAATAATTATTTAGATTAAATTCTTTAGCTATATCATCTATAGTATATCACTCTTTTATCTCAATAATTGAGTCTTTTTCTACCAAGATATTGTTTTTAAAATTTGAATAATCCATATAAAAATATACTAAAAATCCTACACTTAACAGAAAAATAAGCTTAAAAAGACTTCAAAAACAACTACCTTTTTTGTCAATTCTATTAGTTTTAAATCACATATTCTTAAATATTTATTAGTAATTATTATGATATTACTTTTTATACAAAAATAATCAAGAAAATAATGTTAAAAACCAACATATTAACATATTATAATATGTTAATATGTTGGTTTTCTGAAAAAAATTATGAAAAAACATTTTGTTTTTTCGAGTTTGTTTGTATACTAAATTACATATTAAAATATAATTTGAGTCTGTAAAAAATTTTGTGTATCTGGAAAAATAGCTACTATAAAAA
>CAYFPB010000089.1:0-5437 GCA_964344895.1 uncultured Candidatus Peribacteria bacterium
GTTACTTTTGTGTTTTTTTGTGTAAAATTTTCACGTTAGGAAGAAAAGAGCCAATAAAATTTGACTTTATTAAAATAAAGAATATAAGTACTTTAATATTTATTTAATATAATAAAATGAAAAATATATTTTTACAAATTAACTGGCAAATACTAAAGTTGTTGAAATAACAAATTTAGTGTATTTTGTAATTGTAAAAAAATATATCAAAAAAAACTGTTATTTCAACTTTGTAAAAGTGAATTAACAGTTTTTTTATTTATATAAAAAATTATAATGAAAACAAAAATTTTATTCTTAAATATTTGGCAAAGATACCTAGATCCATGGTGGAACTAGTTTTTGATGTTGCCTATAAAAAAAGGGATATTATAGACTATTACCACAAAAAACAAGGTAATAGTC
The DNA here is from genome assembly GCA_964344895.1 of uncultured Candidatus Peribacteria bacterium. Classification (GTDB taxonomy): domain Bacteria; phylum Patescibacteriota; class Gracilibacteria; order BD1-5; family UBA6164; genus UBA6164. The sequence continues at coordinate 406 of CAYFPB010000089.1, forward strand.
TTTTTTAAAATATTTAATTAATAAAATTATGAAAACAATGATAGAAAAAGCTCATTTAGAATGAGACTTTGCAATAATAGAAAAATCATGAGTAATTAATGCTTACTTTTGAGAAACAAAAGAGTTACAAAATTTAAGCGAATTAGAAAAAATACAAAATGATACAAAGCAAAAAGTAGTATTTATAACTCCTTTTTCATTAGCTAAAATAGAATGTAACTACGAAATAAATACAGGTAATGAACCAATAATAGCAATGGTAGTAGAACAAGAATTAGAAATATCGAAAAATGATATATTGAATATTTTAGATAATGAAGAATTAAGTATCTGAGAAATAACCCCAAGTGTAAGTGATATATATTTTGAAAAAGAGATAGAAAAAGTGAAAGATAGAATTATAGCTTGAGAAGTAAATCAAATGATTTTATCTAGAAAATTTGATGCAAGTATAGAGGCTAATTTACAAAATATTTTAAAACTTTATTCTAAATTGCTAAATATAAAATGACCATATATGAATTTTTTATTTAATACTAAACAAAAAGCTTTTATTTGATCTAGCCCTGAAAGGCATTTATCTATAGAAAACAATACTGTAGAAATGAATCCTATAGCTGGTACTATGCCAAAACTAGATTATGATTCTTTTAGATCAAGATTGCTTAAGTTCTTAAGTGATGATAAGGAAATAGAAGAGCTTTGTATGGTTATTGATGAAGAATTAAAAATGATATTAAATATGAGTGATTCTTGAAAAATATATTATCCATTATTAAAGGAATCTTGAGCTGTAATTCATACGGAAGCTGTGTTAGTTTGAGCTAAAAAAGAAAGTATATCTATAATGGATGCCTTTAGATCTAGTATGTATGCTCCTACTTTAGTATGATGACCTATAAAATCAGCTTTTAAGCAAATCAAGGAATTTGAAAATGATAGTAGATGATATTATGGTTGAGCTTTCTGAATTTTGGATAAGGATTTCTTGGATACTTGCATAGTTATAAGAACTGCTTTTATTGATAAGTTGAATAATATTTTATCAGTCAGAGCTGGTGCTTGAATAGTAAAGGATAAGTTCCTAAAAAAGAGGTAGATGAGACTATAGTAAAAGCAAATTGATTTTTAGGTATATTTAATAATGATAATGTATTTGATAACTATTTAGATGGAATGGATGTACATGATTTGGTTTTATTAGATAATCTATTACATATAAGAAGAGAAAAACTGAGTGAGTTTTATTTCAGGTCTAATGAGTGAACTGGTTTAGAGGTGGGAAGAATTAAAATACATAATTTTTTACTTATTAATTTTTGAGATGATTTTGTAAATATGTCTGCTTTTATGATTAAAAAAATGTGATGAAGAGAAGTAGATGTAATTGATTATAAGGAATTTGATATTAATAATATTGATAAGTATGATTTTGTTATGGTATGACCTGGTTATTGAGATATAAATAATGAGGATGATGAAAGAATATCTAGTTTATTAAATATAACTTGAGAATTACTTGAAACTGATAAAAAAATATTATGAATCTGTCTAGGTCATCAGGCTATTTGTAAGCTTAAATGATATAATATTATCAGGCAGCCTGAAATTACTCAATGAGTTAAAAAGACTGTAAATCTAGATTGAGAAGAAAAGATGTTATGATTTTATAATTCATACTCTCCTGTTGTAAAATGATGAGATGATGATAATGTAGAGGTTTTTGATGATAACAGAGTTTTAACTTATAATAGTGATAATATTAGCTCAATACAGGCTCATCCTGAATCTATAATGAGTATTGATTGATTTGAGGTTTTAAAGAATATGATTTTAAAATTAAGGTAATAAAAAAGACATATACAAACTTAAGTTTGTATATGTCTTTTTTATTTTTTCTCTACTCTTATAAGCTTAGAGTAATTTTTACTATCACCATACACTTCTGATAGATTATTTATTTTATAATACTCTCTTGCTTGTTCTAGGCTTAGTTTTGTATCTATGTATCATTTTTCATATGCTACTTTATCTGAGTTGGCTGGAAGTAGTATTCTTAGATCCAGGAAACTTATTTTTTCATCTCTGAGAGTATTTATGTGTTTTAATATGCTTGTAGTACAAGTGTTATTAAAAGTATTATAAAACTCAGGTTCTTTTACTAGTTTGTTTGTTTTTTCTATTATGGATATAAATAAGTTTTTTACTTTTTGTTTTGTTGTATTTATTGGATACATTCTCACTACGTCTTTTCTGATATTTGCTCTTAATTTTACTAAATCATTTTCATCTCACCATACATAAAAAAGTTCAAATTGATTTAGTAATCATAAAAATGGACTAAAACTTTCTCCTTTTTCTTTTCTAATCTCAGCTGAAAAACTTACATATTTTCAATCAGAAAATTCAAAAGATAGCATGGTATGAGCTGGTCAATCAAAATTAGAAAAAGGCTCAACTATATAATATACTTTATCAAGCTTTGATAAATCATATTCTCTATCATAATAATCTTTTTCCCGTTTAGTTTCAGTTATATGTTTAAAATTTCTAACATTTTTTATTAGAACCTTATCTCAATTTATAGTTGCTTTAGGAAGTCTTAGATCTGTCTCTATCCAATCTTTATTAGTACTAGCTGTTTGCAAACTAGCAAAAATTGTTAATCAGACTATTATGATTAACAGAGTTATAAAAAAGTACTTTAGTATTTTTTTTATTTTATTTTTCATACAATCCCATATTAAAAGTAGAAAATGGTACAGCCTTACCTGGTTCTATCATGAAGTTACATTCTCTTTTGATGTTTGTAGTATCAAAATTGTAAAAGTCTGAGAATTCCATGATGACTATTCTGAAAATATTTTCATAAGTAATATTTTGAGGTGTCATGAAATCTGGCCAGCAGCAGAATAGTTTGTTTTTTATTTTGTCTTTCAAGATATTCTCTCACATAGCAGTATCTAGTGATATAGTCTCTATAACATCTTCTATGAATTTTTTATCTTGTTCAAAGGCTATAGTTCACTTTGTATTTGTTATTAGGTTTTTGGGTATTTGTCATGTAACTGGTTTGATAGTTACTTTGTTATTATAAATATCTTTCATTGCATATCATACACATATTTTATGTGGATCACAAGGTAGTGGAATCATATCCTCTGTTTCAAATTCATTGTTTACATCATCTATGATATTTTGTCTTATTTCTGATAATGTTATTCTGTAATCTCACTCTGATTTATTTCTCCCTACATCTTGGATTGGCTGAAATACTACTCACCTAACACACTTCCATTTTTTAGCATACTCTATTATTTCTGGTATTTCTTTATCATTCAATCATTTTTTTATCACACATACTAGTGTAGTTGAGATATTTGCTTCTTCTAAGTTTTTAAGAGCTTTTTCCCTAACTTGTTTCATACTTCTATTTCTGATTTCTTTTAGTGTTTCATCTTTAAGTGAATCAAACTGTAAGTATACTTCAAATCACCTACCTATATTTTTTAATTCTTTTACAAAATCTTTATCTTGAGAAATCCTTATACCATTTGTATTTAGCATTAAGTGTCTTATTTTTGAGGCTTTGAAAAATTTAAGTATTTGTATGATTTGAGGATGTAGTGTTGGTTCTCCTCCTGTGATTTGGGCTATATCAGGCTCTGACTCTACTTTTAGTAATGTTTGGTACATACTTATAATTTGCTCCATAGATTTTGGATTTCATTTTCCTGGCCCAGCATTGTAATAACATATATTACATTTCATATTACACTCATCTATTATATTAAAGAGAGCCAAGCATGGATGATTTTGATGCTGAGGACATACTCAACAATCAAAAGGACATCACCTACTGACTTGTGTAAGTGATTGCTCTGGTAGGTCTGGTTGTTTTAGATAAGCATTACATTTCTTAAAATACTCAAAATCTGTCGAGGTCTTAGCAAAAGACTCTCAACACTTAGTACAAAACTTCCTCAAAAAAACCTCATTATCTTTCTCAACAACATGAGTATCAACTAATGTCTCCTTATCCTTACAAATATGACAAAAAGAGTTTGTCGCTTCTAAGAATATACTGTATTTAGGGTTGTAGTATGCCATGGTTATTTGTTTATTGTTTCTAAAAATTATTTAATTAATTTTTTTCATATTAATGTTTTGTTATTATTTATAATAATTGTATAAAATAGCTCAAACTATAGTTAATGATAGTCATCCTAAAAATATTCAAAGACCTGTTTGAAAAGTTCAATCAACAAAACCCCAGGTATTAATAACTGAAATAGTATAAAGTCATCAACATAGAGCTAAAAGTATTCCAAACGATATAATAACTAAGAAAATATAGTATAAAATATATTTTCAAATTTTTCCTGTTATTTTATTTCCCATAATTATATTTTCTTAACTTATAAATTGAATATCCTATCATTCAGATAGATACTATTTGTATGGTATTCATACCAAACCAGAAGTGTGAGTATGGCATTACAAATCAAACAAGAAATCTGTAGGAAAAGTAGATAAGGGTAAAAATGAAAAATCAGTTAGTAATAAACCAGTCTCTATTTTTCCTTATTCATATAATAAATATAGTTAAAATTATAATTAATACAAGTATTTCATAAATTTGAGCTGGATGTCTAAGTATACCATCTCCGTAATCATATCCCCATGGTAGAGTTGTAGCTAGTCAGTGAGTGTTATCCCTTGTTCAGATTAGAAAAGCTCAGATTCTACCTACTATTATTCAAATAACAAGACTAGGAACAAATAAAACTCCTCTGTTAAAATCTAGAGAATAGATTTTTTTTATTATCTCAGAGCTAATAACTCATCAAGCTATAGCTCATGCTACAGTTTTTGATAATACTATTCCATCTGGAAATCATTTAAGTAAATACCAGTCAAGAGTTGAAACAAAAATCCCAAAAAACATAGCTCATCATAAAATACCTAGATAGTAAAATAGTTTTTCTTCTAGGTTTCTAAATGGAATTGAAATCAAGTATTTTTTGAAATA
>CAYFPB010000090.1:0-5340 GCA_964344895.1 uncultured Candidatus Peribacteria bacterium
GTAAAACTAAGTATTATTTTTTGTTATTTTTTCACGCTGGAAAGAAAATGACCGTAAAAATAGTGATTTTTTTTGACTATATAAAAATAATATGGTAAAATAAATTTATTATTTAATTTAATTGTTTAATTTTTGAAAAACTATGCCTACATTGTCTTACCTAATATTTAACAAACATATACCTTTAACAGAAGATGTAATTGATAACTTTATTATTGAAATAGAAAAACTATTTAAAAAATTTAAAGAAGATAAAGATATTGATAATCTAAAAGTATTAAAAAATAAATTAGCTCATCTTTTAGAAGGTCATAAAGATGAAATAGTAAAAACATCAAAAAAAGAATACAAACTACTAATTGATTTAGTTGAAAAATTTGATGACTATATAGAAAAACAAAAAGAAAAAGTAGAAAAATGAAAAATGATTGATATCATTGAAGAAGAAGTAGAAAAAAACTACAAAACTTGTGATAAAATCCCTAATTCTAAAAGAGATGATTACCAAAAATTTTGTGTAAAAAAGAAAAAAGTAGCCTATGAAAAAGAATTAATAACTTTACAACTTGAACTACTAAAACTTCAAAATCATATTAAACAAACTAAGCAAAAACTTCTTATTATATTTGAATGAAGAGATGCTGCTTGAAAATGAGGAACAATTAAAAGATTTATGGAATACTTAAATCCAAGATGAGCAAGGGTTGTAGCACTAGAAAAACCTACTGATATAGAAAAAACTCAATGGTACTTCCAAAGATATATCAGTCACCTACCTGCTGGTTGAGAAATGGCTTTCTTTGATAGATCTTGGTATAATAGAGCATGAGTAGAACCTGTTATGTGATTTGTTTCTGAAAGTAAATATAAACAATTTTTACATGATGTACCAATGTTTGAAAAAATGCTTGTTGAATCAGGTGTAAAAATAGTAAAATTTTACTTTTCTGTTTCAAAAGATGAACAAGCAAAAAGATTTGAAGCAAGAAAATACAACCCTTTAAAACAATACAAACTATCTCCTATTGACCAATATTCACAAAAACTTTGGGATAATTATACACTAGCTGAATATAACAATTTTTCTAGAACACATAAAAAAGATTGTCCTTGGATTTTAATCAATAGTGATGATAAGAAAAAAGCAAGAATTAATGCTATAAAATATGTATTAAATCAATTTGATTATCCTGAAAAAATAGATAAAAAGAAAATCAAAGTAGATCCAAAAATAGTTTATAATGGAAAAGAAAAAGTAAAAATCCTAGAAAAAGAAATTGATATTAACAAAAACTTATTTGAATAATAAAAAAACTGTCTTAAGACAGTTTTTTTATTAACTAAAGTTGAATACATCTACTACTTTTCAGTTAATTCTTATATCATCTTCTTCAGATAAAATAATTGGTTTATGATAATCATCACGTGATTCTGGTAAAAGATAGACATCAGATCAGTCTTTTTTATATCTTTTAATTGTAGCTCATTCATTTACTACAAATAAAAATACATCACTATTATTTATTTCAGTTTCATCTTTTTTTACTAATACATAACTACCATTCTCTATTTTTTTACCATTTAATTCACAGTCATTCATACTTGTTCATTCTATTTTTAGTACAAAATAGTTTTGCTCATCTCATTTAATTTTCTTTTTTGATATTGGTAGTGTACCATATGTACTCTCTTTAGCTTCAACTAATGGAGTACCAGCATTAGCATAACCTAAAATAGGTATATTTAATACAGTTTGAAATCAAATATTATTTCATAAAGTAATAGATCTATATCATCTACCTCTTGATAAAAATCATTTTTTTTCTAAAGCTTCTAAATATTGAACCACTCATCTTTTAGATTTTTGGTTTAAAATAAGAGTTAATTCATCTATAGTTGGTGATTTACCATTTTCACCAATAAATGTTGTAATCTTATCAAGTACAACTTGTTGTTTATCTGTAAGCATAATTTAATATTTATTTAATTAAAATATATTCTGAGTATATACAATTATATTTTTTTGTCAAATAAAAAATATATATTTTATATATTTTTATATAAAAAAAGAATAATTATCATATAATTATCCTTTTAATATTTCCTTTATATGGGCTTTAATATCCCTTATTTTATAATCTAGATGTTTATTTCTATGAAAATGTTTTTTATGAAGATTTTTTGATATATAAACTAATCATTTTCTTAATTTTATTACATGTCTTACTTTATGTCATGGTACAATTAACATAACTCATATAAGAAACATAACTAATCATAGGGCTCAAGAGCCTGGAAAAAGAGGTAGTATTAATGGAAAACTTGAGACAAATATCAAAAACACTCCTAATATAAATCTTATAAAAAGAGGTATTTGTATTCCATGTCTTAATGCTCTAAATATCTTATATTCCATCCTTTTTTGATAATTTTTTATAAATATATAAACTATATTAACATTTTTTTACATTTTTTTCAAATATTTTTAACAAAAAATCCTATCTTTTTATAAAAGATAGGATTTTTTGTAATGATTTTCTATTTTTTCATCAATAATGGATCAATATTCTCTCTCAATAATTACTTCAAAATCTTGTACCATTTCAAAAAGATAGCTTAATAAAATCTTTCATTAATATTTTTTTAAAATCTACTTTTACTTTATTTCACTCTCTATCATATATATTTCTAAATATCTCTTTTAAATATTTTTTATTATCTAGGTCTATTTCCTCTATGGGTAAGTCTTTTCTTTCTATAGCTCATACACTTAATACTTTTTTCAATATTATTCTACTTTTTCATCAATATTTTCTAAGTAATGATTTTCAGCTTATCATTTTATACTCAGTATTATATCAAAAATAAGCATTTGAAAACTCTTCAGTAGTTATAGTATTTATATCCAAATCTAAACTATTTCAATCTTTATCTGTAATACTAGAAAACAAAATATCAAAATAGCTCTTTCATAAAGATAATATTTTTTGTAATGATTTGGTATTTGGTCACAAAGTTTGTGTTAACATAGTTTGAGCTCATATTATTCAAAACTTTGTAGCATATCACATGTAAAGACTTTTAAAATCTGTTAAGTTTATATCTGTATAATCAACATTGACTTGATTTCAATCTTTATCAGTAGAGCTAAGTAATAATTCTTTTATATGTTCTCTATTATTATAATCTATTTTTACAATACCTATATCTTTTCTATCTATTCAAATTTTTCTTAATAATTTTTTAAATATTTTATTATTTATTCATCAAAGTTTTGTAAGTATTTTCTCTCAATAAACATATCAATATTTACTTCCATATCAAAAATATAGTTTTGAGAATTTTGTCATTGATATAGTTTTTAAATCTACTTCTTGCTTATTTCAATTTTTATCTGTTATGATTTTTAGTATTTCTATTAATTGAGTATTGTCTTTAAAATCTATTTGCTCTGATCATAGTTCTTTTCTTTCTACTCAATTTAATTTTAGAATACTTTTTAAAGAAGCTTTACTCATTCCTCAATGATGCCACAAAAGTCTTTGTCATGTTATCATTTTAAAATTACTTCAGTATCAAAAATATAATCAAGCAAAGGCTTGTACTCATATAGTTTGATAATCAACTTCTAGCTTTTGCTTTTTTTTGTTTACTGGTAATTTTAATATTTCAGATATATGCTCACTATTATTATAGTCTATTTGTTCATATGTTATAGATCTTTCTTTTTCTCAATAACTTTCTAAAATATATCTAAATGCTTCAGCTTTTGTTGGTCAACACAATCATAATAGAGTCTGCCCAGTCATCATTCTAAACTCTGTAGCATATCAAAAATGTATAGCTTTAAAATCTCTTATTCATATAGTCTTATAATCTATTTCTAATTGCTTATTATTTCTATCTACTGGCATATTTAATAACTCTATAATATTCTCTTTGTTATTTGGATCTATTTCTTTATATCATAAGTCTTTCCTTTCTATTCATCATGCTTTTAATAGTTTGTTAAATGCTCTTATACTATTTCATCAAAAGTCCTTAAGTAAAGTTTGTCATGATAGAACTCAGTATCCTGTATTATATCAAAAATATATAAACTTAAAATCTTCTAACTTTATAGTTTCTAAATCTATATTTAATTTATTTCAAGCTTTATCAGTTATTGATCACAGCATTTTTGTATAATATACTTCTTCATAATAATCATTTTCTTGTTTTTCTAAGTCTGAAGAACTAATAGTTTCTAGGAATTGTTCATTTTCTTTTACTGATAATATTTCACTAAAAATCTTAGAGTAATCCTTTCAAAAAGGTACCCTAATTGGTTCTACTCAATTAATCACTTGCCCTTTCTCTATTTTTTTAAATTCTTCTTTATCTACATGTGTATTATAAACATATGTTGCTTCTCATATTTCATCACAAATAAGTACTGTTAATGTTCTCTTTTTTAATTTTATTTGAGTAATATAATATGGAAAATGTCTATATTTTTTTCTACTAACTTTTTCTTTTGAATGTTTTATTTTTACTGTTTTATCTCCAAAATATAAATTATTTAATACTGTTAAAAATATCTTGTATTTATCTGCTGTTTTTTTTCTTTCTCTATTTTCTCAATCCCTTTTGATATATGTTATACTATTTTTTATTTTTCTAGAAATAAATATTGAATAATCTAATTCTTCTATATTTCTCTCACTTATTCTTATTATTGCTTCAATTGCTTTTTTAAAAGAGTTTTGTAAAAGTTTTTCTAAATTTTCTTCTCTTATATTTTTTCATGATAACAGTATATCTACCTTTTTATATATTTCTTCAAATACATCTAAAAACCTATCAGCTAATTTTCTCTCACCGAGTTTTTTATTAACAAATAGTTTATTCATTTCTCTATACTGTCACTGAATGTCTTTTGATAATTCTTTTCTATTCACTTCTATTATTTTTATTTTCAACAAACCTAATTTAAATGTAGGATTAAATATATTATATATTTTTTACAATCTTTGTCAAGTATATATTTTTGACTTTTGCTTATTATAAAATAAAATATAAATACTAATATTTTTAAATTAACTATATGAAAAAACTTTCAATCAAATTTATAGAGGCTTATCAAAAATATTTAAGTCCTGATCATTCTAAATATTTCAAAAAATTTCATCCATACTGATACTGTAGATATAACCCTACTTGCTCAGAATATACAAAACAAGCTATTATAAAGTACTGATTTTTTAAATGATGGGCTAAATGAATATATAGAATACTTAGATGTAATCCTTGTAGTAAGGGATGAAATGACCTTCCTTAAAAAGTTTTTCAAATTTTTAT
>CAYFPB010000091.1:0-5290 GCA_964344895.1 uncultured Candidatus Peribacteria bacterium
CTTCTTCTTTAACTTCTTCTTCTAGTATTCATTTTACATATACAAATGATACAAATTCTTTTCATCATACTATTAATAATAATCTCTCTCTTCATTCTTTATTTCATTTTAATACATATCATGTTTCTGAATCTAATACTTCATAATATCATTTATTTAAAAATGCCTTTGCTTTATATTCTGTCTTTTTTAAATCTTTACTACTTAGTTTTGTTCCATCTTTTAATAATACACTAAATAATAATTCTCTTTCTTCTCATACTTTTAGTGCTTTTGTTCTTACTGTTGATTCATAAATTATATTACTTACTTTTCCTTTTAAATCTCTCTCTTCTTCCTTAACTTCTTCTTCCTCTAGTGTTTCCTCTTTAACCTCTTCTTCTACTGGTGCTTCTTCCTCTGGTACTTCTTCCTCTGGTGTTTCTTCTTTAACCTCTTCTTCTACTGGTACTTCTTCCTCTGGTACTTCTTCCTCTGGTGTTTCCTCTTTAACCTCTTCTTCTACTGGTACTTCTTCTTTAACTTCTTCTTCTAGTATTCATTTTACATATACAAATGATACAAATTCTTTTCATCATACTATTAATAATAATCTCTCTCTTCATTCTTTATTTCATTTTAATACATATCATGTTTCTGAATCTAATACTTCATAATATCATTTATTTAAAAATGCCTTTGCTTTATATTCTGTCTTTTTTAAATCTTTACTACTTAGTTTTGTTCCATCTTTTAATAATACACTAAATAATAATTCTCTTTCTTCTCATACTTTTAGTGCTTTTGTTCTTACTGTTGATTCATAAATTATATTACTTACTTTTCCTTTTAAATCTCTCTCTTCTTCCTTAACTTCTTCTTCCTCTAGTGTTTCCTCTTTAACCTCTTCTTCTACTGGTGCTTCTTCCTCTGGTGTTTCTTCTTTAACCTCTTCTTCCTCTGGTACTTCTTCCTCTGGTGTTTCTTCTTTAACCTCTTCTTCCTCTGGTACTTCTTCTTTAACTTCTTCTTCTAGTATTCATTTTACATATACAAATGATACAAATTCTTTTCATCATACTATTAATAATAATCTCTCTCTTCATTCTTTATTTCATTTTAATACATATCATGTTTCTGAATCTAATACTTCATAATATCATTTATTTAAAAATGCCTTTGCTTTATATTCTGTCTTTTTTAAATCTTTACTACTTAGTTTTGTTCCATCTTTTAATAATACACTAAATAATAATTCTCTTTCTTCTCATACTTTTAGTGCTTTCGTTCTTACTGTTGATTCATAAATTATATTACTTACTTTTCCTGTTAAATCTCTCTCTTCTTCCTTAACTTCTTCTTCCACTGGTGCTTCTTCTTTAACCTCTTCCTCTACTGGTACTTCTTCCTCTGGTACTTCTTCCTCTGGTGTTTCCTCTTTAACCTCTTCTTCTACTGGTACTTCTTCTTTAACTTCTTCTTCTAGTATTCATTTTACATATACAAATGATACAAATTCTTTTCATCATACTATTAATAATAATCTCTCTCTTCATTCTTTATTTCATTTTAATACATATCATGTTTCTGAATCTAATACTTCATAATATCATTTATTTAAAAATGCCTTTGCTTTATATTCTGTCTTTTTTAAATCTTTACTACTTAGTTTTGTTCCATCTTTTAATAATACACTAAATAATAATTCTCTTTCTTCTCATACTTTTAGTGCTTTTGTTCTTACTGTTGATTCATAAATTATATTACTTACTTTTCCTTTTAAATCTCTCTCTTCTTCCTTAACTTCTTCTTCTACTGATTCTTCTTCTTTAACCTCTTCCTCTGGTACTTCTTCCACCGGAGCTTCTTCCTTAACTTCTTCTTCCTCTACTGGTGTTTCTTCTACTTTTGGTATTAAAAGATTTTCAATATTTAATCTTTTACCACTTATACTACTTGAAACATCATCTCATGAATCTTGTAAAGCTTTTTTAACTTCTGCTAAAGTTTTATCACCACTTGTTTGAATTAATGCTGATACAGCTCATGCTACCATAGGAGTAGACATTGATGTACCATTCCATGATTGATAACCTCCACCTTTTATTGTTGAATAAATACTTACTCATGGTGCAGCTATATCAACACTATTACCATAATTTGAAAAACTAGCTTTATTATCATTTTGATCTGTTGCTGCTACAGTTATAGTTTCAGCATAACTAGCAGGTTGATAATTTCTTGCATCTGCATTATTATTTCAAGCAGCAGCTATTACTATTACTCATTTATTGTTTGCATATTTAACAGCTTCATGATAAGTACTTGAATATCCAGAAGCTGTAACACTCATAGATATTACATCAGCACCATTATCTGCAGCATACTTAATACCTTTAACTATATTATAAGTTGATGTACTTCATCCATTTCAGGCAAATACTTTTACTGCCATTAATTTTGCATACGGATTTGCTCAAAATACACCTGATCCATTATTAGCTGCAGCTACTGTACCTGCACAGTGTGTACCATGAGAGTGACCTGCCATAGGATTACCTTGATTTGATGAACCATCTGCAGAATTATAACCATAATAATCATCTATAATTCCATTATTATCATCATCAATCCCATTACCAGCAACTTCATCAGTATTAGTCCACATATTAGCTTTTAAATCAGCATGATTATAGTCTATACCAGTATCCACGACTGCAACTACGACATCTGATTTTTTATTATCTCTTATATAATCAATAGTTTTATCAGCTCATACTTTTGTCATTCACCATAGTCTATTAATTTGTTCACCTGATTCTACTCAAGATATAAATACTAAACCTGGTTCTACTACTTTTTCTCATACTAAACTAGTAGGTATTTCTCATTCAGAAACCTTATCAAAGTAATATTTTTCTATAGCGGAATCAGTTCATGATTTTACTTTTACTTCATAATAACCATCAAGTACTTCTACTACTTGAGTATTTTCATCTAACCCTTTATATTTTTTTTGTAATTCATTTAAAGATTTATCTGATTTAATAAATACTCAGATATCTCAATTTGCATCTTTTATACTTTCCTCTATTAATTCATTTGATTTTTTTTCTGATACAAAAGTGTTTAGATTTTTTGATGCTGTAGCTCTAAATGAAGATGTTAAATCTTTATTATCTTGACTATTAGCATATATATTTACTATACCTTCTTTTACACTTTTTTCTAATTTTTCTTTTACTTCTTTATTATTTTTTGCTTTTTTAACGTCCCTCTTTAAGTCAGAAAGATTTTGTTTTATTTCTTTTATAACAGCTTCTTTCTTTTCTGATTTTTTAATATATTTTTTTGCAACAGTTTCCAATTTTTGTTCTACTGTATTAATTGTAGAATCAATGTTATTTGCTGCCAATGTATCACTAGTATTAAATAATACTAAAACTAAAACGATTAAACTAGAATATAATTTTTTCATATTTTTTAAATAAAAAATTAATATATAAATAACTAATGTATCCTTTTTATATTGATTTTTTATTTTTGTTTTCGCTCCTTATGATTACAACTATAACTATTTTTTACTATTTGTCAAGTTTTTAAAAGCAAATTATAGGTCTATATTTCTATAATGTGTTAATTTATAACTAGTGTTTTCCCTTAGAATAGCAATTACATCTATTCTAGCATTTTCTGGATTAATTTGATGTTTTTTTATATAAAAATCTATTGTTTTTAAGCATTTTCTCAATTTATTGTATGTTATTGACTCTTCTGGAAGTCAATATTTGGTATTATTTCTATACTTTACTTCTATAAAAACTACCTGATTTTGCTTCTTAGCTACTATATCTATCTCTCAAAATCTCTTAAATCTAAAATTTGTATCAAGTATCCTATAACCATGTTTCTGTAAATACTTTATAGCTGTAACTTCTCAAATATCTCCTGTGTTTTTTGTTGTCATAATGATTAAGTAATCCATCACCCTATCGGGAGCTTCCTTTCAAAAGGAAGCCTTTTTTAATTAAGTTTTTGTTTTATTTTCAATATTACATTTTCTATATTATTTTCTACCTCACTATTTGATATCCTTAAAATAGTTATTCATACATTATTTAATAATTTATTTTTATACTTATCCAAATTTTTAACATCCATAACATTATGTATATCTCAATCAACCTCAATTATTAACTTTTTTTCATGACAATAAAAATCTGGAATAATAAATCTATCTAATCAATTATTTTCAGTATATACATAAATAGGTCTTTGTCTTAAAAACCTATATCATATCTTATCATACCTAATTAAATTCCATAATACTTTTTCTGATAATGTTTGATTTTTTCTTAATTTTCTAGATATATTTTTTATAACTTCTGGTACTTTCTTTGTATTCATTTTTAAATTAAAAATTATATTTGTAGTCTCCCTCCTTTTAAAAGGAGGGAATTCAAGGGTGGATTAGTGGGTTACATTTCCCCCTCCAATATACTTACTACTTCCTCAAAGACCTCTTCAATACCTTTGTTAGCATCTATAATATATATTTTTCTTGTTTCTTTTAGTTTTTGAGCTGATTCTAAATATTTGTTTTTAACTTTTTCTAAAAAATCAAGATTTTCAAAAAACTCTTTTTCTCATCATCTTTTTGCTAATCTTTTTTCAATATTTTCTCTACTTACATCAAAAATAAATGTAATATCTGGGATCAAGATATTATCATAATTGTGTGCTGAATATATTTCATCAAAACTAAGTCATTGAACTCATTGATAAGCATATGTTGAATAATCAAAACGTGAAGATAGTATTATTGAATGCTTAAGTATTTCTTTTCTAATACTAGTTTGCTCTTCCCTATCCTTAACATATAAATCTAAAGCTTCTTTACCATCTTTAAATCATTCTCATGTTAATTTTTCTAGGATTTTTCTTCAAGAAGTAGTATTTGGTGTTGGTTCTTTTGTAACCCAAATCTGACTATTTTTATCTCTTTCCCTCAAGTATTCAAACACTTTATTTAGCTGAGTATCCTTCCCAGATCAATCAACTCATTCAAAAACTATAAACATATTTTTAAAAAGGTTATATACTATTTATATATCTTATATTATAAGTATTTTTCATAATGTCAAATAAAAAATACTTGCTTTTTTTGTATTTTATAATTATAATATATTTTATAGTAATTATTAATATTAATATATTATGTTAGAACAAATTTCAAATTATTCAAAAACTATTATTAATAAATCAAATATAGCCAAAGCTATTTCTTGACTTATATTAGCTACCCAATTAC
>CAYFPB010000092.1:0-5279 GCA_964344895.1 uncultured Candidatus Peribacteria bacterium
TAAGTATTATTTTTTGTTATTTTTTCACGCTGGAAAGAAAATGACCATCTTTTTTATATAAAAAAACACCTATTTCTGCTTGTAGCAGATAGGTGTTTTGGAAAGGATTAAATATTGCTCATTGAGTAAACTGCAGTTCTACCAGGGATCTGAGCCCTGCTTATCTGGACTTTTTCTCCATCACTAGTTTTTCCTTTTACAGGAAAATCATAGCCATTTTTGTTAATTCCAGTTACTTTTAGATTCAATTTCTCTTTTGAGTCAATACTCATCACTTGGATAGAGCTTCCAACTTTGAAGCCAAAGTTCTGTCCTAAGATTACAATCCTTTGTGTTTTTGCCATATTTTATATTCTCCCTTCATCTTTTGTTAATTGGCAGGGGGGATTATATTTAAAAAAACTAATATTGCAAATATTTTTTTTAAAAAGTCAATAAAAAAATAATAGTTGTTAAATTTAACAACTATTATTTTTTTATTTTTTAAGAGTTTCAGTCTTTTTCATTCTAGCGTAGAATTTATCAACTGCACCAGTTTTAAGTATTCTTTGTTCTCCAGTATAGTAAGGATGACAGTTAGAACAGATTTCTATTCTAGTGTCTCACGCGATAGTAGAATCTACTTCAAATTCTTTACCACAAGAACAAGTTACTTTTACTTTATTACTTTTAGGGTGAATTCCTTGTTTCATATTTTGTAACTATTTTAATTTGCTCGCCTAGTACGAAAACAAAAATATAAATTATATTTGGTTTAAATGGTGCCCGAGGCGAGAATCGAACTCGCACGCCGTGAAGCATTGGTTTCTAAGACCAACATGTCTACCAATTCCATCACCCGGGCATAGACACAAAAAATCTAGTAAAATACTAGTTTTTATTGTTTAATGGTGGGCAGAGAGGGATTCGGCGCCTTTCAGGTCGGCCAATCGTTTTAATTGTTCCTATTCGTCACAATTAAATTCTGCTAAAGCAGAACCCTCACTTTCGAATCCCAAAAAGTTAATTGAGATAAAGAAAGTATTTTCTTAACCACTGTTTCTTAAACTATATAATGGTGGGCAGAGAGGGATTCGAACCCCCGAAGACGTAGTCAGCGGATTTACAGTCCGCCCCATTTGGCCGCTCTGGAATCTGCCCAGAATATATAAAAAAAAATTACGAAGTACGAATCAAAGATAAATATTTATTTTAAACTCGTAATTCGTAATTTTAAATGGAGCCATCAATCGGATTTGAACCGATGACCGTTCGCTTACAAGGCGAATGCTCTACCAGCTGAGCTATGATGGCAAATTATTATTGCGAGACACATAATAGCAAAAAACTTTTTTATGTCAAAACTTTTTTTAAAAAAAATATTTTTCTTGCTTTTTTTTATATATAATTATACTATGGCAGTTATATTAACTAAGCTAAAAAATGGAAGTATTAAAACTAGTAAAAAACTTTTTAGAAAAAAAGACAGATAAGAAAAAAATCATAGTTATTTATGGTCCTACATGATCTTGAAAAACAAGTATGAGTATAGATATTGCAAAAATGATGGAAACTGAGATTATTTCAACAGACTCTAGACAAATATTTAGAGAACTAAATATAGGTACATGAAAAATTACTGAAGAAGAAAAAGACTGAGTAGTACATCATATGCTTGATATAATCGATGCAAACCAACAATATAGTGTTTGAGAGTTTAAAGCTGAATCAGAAAAAATTATAGAAAGCTTGTATAATCAGTGAAAAATACCAATTCTTTGTTGAGGTACATGATTATATATAGATAGTTTGATTTATGATTTCAATATACCAAAAATACCAGCAGATAAAGATATTAGAGAAAAACTAGAAAAAGAAGCTGAAATACATTGAAATGAATATGTATATAATCAACTAAAAGAAATAGATCCTGAATATGCTAAAGAGCTTCATCCTAATAATATTAGATACATTATTAGAGCAATAGAGGTAAAAATGATAACAGGGAAGTCAAAAATGGATTTCAGAGAAGAAAAAAAATTGAAATATGATGTATTATTTCTAACTCCTTATACTTGAGATAGAGAATACTTATATAATAGAATAAATAAAAGAGTAAAAATGATGTTTGATGACTGATTACTTGATGAGGTTAAAGCCTTACTAAAAAAATATAAACATGATGATTTTTGAATGAGATCTATTTGATATACTGAAGTAAGTAATTATATACTTTGATTATGAAAAGATTGTCCTGAGGGAAAAAAGCTTTCTCTATGAGAAAAGGTTAAAAAATGAATTAAACTAAGCTTGGATGAAACTATAGAATTAGTACAAAAACATAACAGAAACTATGCCAAGACTCAATTAACTTGGTTTAGAAATTATGAATAAAAAATAGTTATAATGAAAATAGTTGTAATAATATAAAAATATTTTAATAAAAAGTTTTTTCACCTAATTATAGAGTTAATATAAGAGATTGAAAAAATCTTTGTTTAAATATATTTTTATATTAAATAACCTACTTATTTTATATGAAAAAAATATTAAAAATACTTGCTTTAGTTTTTAGTCTGATAATTATTTTTATAGTAGTTGTTAATTTTTATGTGCTTAGTTTTTCAAGTAGTAATTATTATAAAAACTTGGATAATATGGAAGTAAAAAATGTATGATTAGTATTTTGAGCATCAGTAAAAAGAAATGGGCCATCAGATATATTGAAGGATAGATTGGATATGGTTTATAAAGCATATATTAAAGGCAAAATTTCAAAAATAATAGTATCTGGAGATAATAGAAAAGTAGATTATAATGAGCCACTTAGTATGAAGAAATACTTGGTTAAAATGTGAGTAAAAGAGTATGATATATATCCTGATTATGCATGATTTGATACATATGATTCTATATACAGAGCTAGGGAAATATTTGATATAAATGAAATAGTATTATTTACTCAAGACTTTCATTTAAAAAGAGCAATGTATATAAGTAACAGACTATGAATACAAACCTATTGAGTAGAAACAAACCTACATATATACAGACAGCAAAACTATAATAATATTAGAGAAATATGAGCAAGAGTAAAAGCATTTTTGGATGTAGAAATACTTAAATCAAAACCAAAATATCTATGAGAAAAAATTGAGATAATAAGTAATGAAAAAATAGAAAATATAAAAAAAGAAATTTTGAATAAATAACAGAAATTATGAAATTTAAACATAAATTGTATCATTATCAAGAAGATGTATTAAATACATTTGATAAGGAAATAAAAAGGGGGGATAAGAAAATACACATAGTGGCTCCTCCTGGATCAGGTAAGACTATTATGTGATTGGAAATGATTTCAAGATTGGATTGAAATCATCTTATTTTGGTACCAAATATTACACTTCAATATCAGTGGAAAGACAAATTGGAAAAAATGTTTTTAGAAGAGTGAGAAAAATCTGAAGATTTAATATCAACTACTACAGATAAGCTAAAAAAAATAAATATAATTACTTATCAGTCTTTAACGCAATCATCAAGAGATAATGATTTGATATATAATAAAATAATAGAATTATGGTACTGAGACATTAAGCAAGACTTTAAAAGTAATCTAGAGTTTTTAGATTATATAGAAACACTAAAAGAGTTAGATATAAATACATATAAAGAAAAAATATCTAAGTATAAAAAAAGATTGAAAGCAAAGTGATGAGATGTAGTATCTAAAATATTATCAAAAAAAGTTTTAGATTATTTTTTGAGACTAAAAGAAAAGTGAATAAAATCTATAGTAGTTGATGAAGCTCATCATTTAACAAACTGGTGGTCAAAATCAATATATTATTTATGGGAAACTTTAACAGTTGAAGATAATTCACCATTTATAATATGATTAACAGCAACACCACCATATGAAGATGTTGATTTTTTTGTACTAGATGAAGATTATACAAAACTATTATGAGAAGTAGATTATTATGTAGCAACACCAGCAGTTATAAAGTCAGGTAGACTAGCTCCTTATAGTGATTTAGTTTATTTTGTAGAACCAGATGAAAGTCTTAAAAAAGAATTAAAAAGAATAGATGAAATACTAGATAATTATATAGAAAAAAATAAAGAAATTATATCAAGTCATATATTTAAATATATAGAAAAAAACTACAATACAATGTTAGGTAAGTCTTATAAATTATTACTAAGTTATCTTAAATTTGTAAAAACATATTCTAAAAATGATATAAGTAATTATTACTTTGATGATAAAATATGAGAAAAAATAACATTACAAGATATAGCAAAAACTATATGAAAATATATACATGATTTATCATTAGATCTAGAAAAAAATAGGGAAGTAGAAAAAGTAAAAAAGATTTTTTATGAATTATGATATATTTTTAGATGAAGAAATTTTTATAGATTTAGAATAAAACTTGAAAAAATGCTTGTGTATTGACAATCAAAAATGCAAGCAATAAAAAAAATATTGGATAAAGAAATTAGCAATTTAGGGAAAGACTTAAAGTGAGTAATAATAACAGATTTTCTTGAAGAAAAAGATTGACTAATTAGTTGTAAATATATATTAAAAAATTTAGAAAAATATAAAAAACTTAATCCTATCCTAGTTTCATGACAATGAATATGGAAATTATGATCAAAACAAGAGTTAATAAGTCTTGATATCAATATACTTGAAGTTACAAAACTTTTAGAAGAATGAAAAACAAAATTATTAATATGAACCAAGTGAATACTTTGAGAATGATGGGATTGTCCAAGATTAAATACTCTAATAGATCTAACAGGAATAGTTGCTTATATGAGTGTTAATCAAGTAAGATGAAGGGCTATAAGATTGGATAAAAAGAATTTATTAAAAGTCTCAAATATCTATGATATAGTAACAATATATGATTCATATAGTAAAGATGTTGATTTATATAGACTAGTAAAAAAACATGAACAATTTTATTGAGTAAGTGATACTTGACTGATTATAAAGTGAGTAGATCATATATATCCAAATTTAGCAAACCATATAAAAGATTACAAAAATATAAATCAAAATATGCTAAAAAGATCAGGATTTAGAAAATATTATTATGATTTATGGTGAATATGATGAGTATATGAAAATAAAGAAGTATTTTGATTAGATTTAAATATTAGAGAAATATGAAATTATATACCTTATTTTAGAATATATAATTGAATATGATTTTTTAAAAAATTGAAACAAAAACAAAAGCTTGAAGATATATCAAAAGATAATTACTACTTTATAT
>CAYFPB010000093.1:0-5257 GCA_964344895.1 uncultured Candidatus Peribacteria bacterium
TTTTTTTCTTGCAAAAAATATTAAAATAAATATAATAAATTTAGATATTTACTAAAGTAGTGAAAATAAGAATATGCAATTAGTTTTTAAAGATGAAAAATTAGAAAAACTATACAATAGTTGAAAAAGTAAAAAATTTTCTAAAATTATAGTTATTAAATTTATACAAAAAATAAATATATTGAAAAATATATGTAGTATAAATGATTTAAAAAACTTAAAAAGTTTAAATTTTGAAAAGTTGAATAATTATAAAAAATGAGATTATTCTATAAGAGTAAATAAAAGTTATAGGATAATATTTAATATAGTTTGAAATGAAATAAAAATAATAGAAGTAGTAGACTTAAATAACCATTATAATTAATTATTAATACAAAAATATGAAAAATTTAGAATATATACAACATCCATGAGAAGTTCTAAGAGAAGAGTTAGAAGTAAGAAAACTTACTGGTAAAGATTTTTCCTTAATATTATGAAAATCAGTTTCTGAATTATCAGAACTATTAAATTGAAAAAGAAATATGACAGCAAAATGGGCTATACTTATATCTGAAGCTCTAAATATAAGTGCAGAGTTTTGGTTATGATTACAAAAAGATTATGATTTGGCAGTTGAATTAAATAAAACAAGAAAATCTAATTTAGAAAAAGTAAAACAAAGATCTATAAAATTAGGTGTATTAAAGGTAATTTAAAAGACTAACCCATGGGTTAGTCTTCTTTTTTTTCTATCTCACCTAAACTAGGTCTTTTATTTAAATCATCTTTAAACTCTTTTCTTATTTCATTTAATACATTCTTAGTATTCTCAAAACTCTCAGTTGTAACTAGTCTTTTTCTGTATGCTTTTACTCATGGGAAATGTTTCAAGTATTGAACCAGATGTTTTCTTATTTCTAGATTTCACTTTCTTTCTCATTTTGTTTCTACTAGTTTTAGAGCATGAAATTCCATTTGATCTAATATCTCAGCAAGAGTTGGATGTTGTTCTCAAGGAAGAAAACACCAAGGATTACCAAAACTACCTCTACCTATCATAAATCAATCAAGATCTTTTACTTTTTTCATACCATCATCATAGTTTAATACATCACCATTAGCAATTACAGGTATATTTAAATGTTTTTTTAATTCATATATAGGATTTAGGTCTGCATTACCAGTATAAGCTTGTTTTGCTGTTCTACCATGAACAGTTAATAAACTACATCCTGCTTTTTCTAGACCTTTTGCAAAATTTATCAAGTCTTGTCATCAGTCAAAACTAAGTCTTGTTTTAACTGATATAGGTAGATGAGTTGTTTCATCTAAAGCTTTTACAATATCAAAGGCAGTTTGTTCATTTATAAGTAATCATGAACCATGACCACTTTTAACTACTTTTTTAGCTGGACATCACATATTTACATCAATACCAGCAATATTGTATTTTGGATCAGAAATAATTTTAGCTGCATGAGCAAACATTTCAGGATCTTTTCAGAATATTTGAATAATTAAAGGATTTTCTACATCAGAGTGAGGTAAAACACTATCAGCTAGGAATTTTGAATGTACAAGTCAATCAGCACTATAAAACTCAGATATACACTGTATATCTGGTGCTACTCTTTTCATTGCTTGTCTATAAGCACTATCTCCATATCAATCCATAGGAGCTAAAAAAACGAGCTTACCATGTTTTTCTATTTGTTTTTTCCAAAAATCTTTCACCTCTACTATCTTATTTTTTAAAGTTTTAGGATTATATTCAAAAAGTAAAAAATATCAAATTTAATAACTTGAAAAATCCATCACCCTATCGGGAGCTTCCTTTAACTTTAAAGGAAGCCTTACTAACTAAGTAATAATTTATTTAACATATATTATAAGTAAAATTAAGATAAAATATTATAAAAAATGCTCTCTTTAGAATTAAAGGGAGCTGTCTGAAAGACTGAGGGATTATTAATTTTTTAAAAAAAGTATGTAAAAAATTTGCATTTTATAGTAAAAGTATGATAGAATTATTTTAATCTTACAAAATTACTTTATTTTATGAACGCAAAAACATTTACAGCTACTAAAAAAGAAGCTAACATGAAACTAAGAAAAGTTTTAAATGTTAAAACTAAATACAGACCAGTTGGTATTGTTAAATTACAAGACAAAGATTTAGTTACTAGACTTATTAATTGATTAAAAGAAATTCCTGCTTTTGTTATAGTAGTATCTAATGAACCTTATACAGATTTACCTGATAATATAGTGATTTTAAAAGAAATGGACATGGATTTATTACCTGGAGTTGATTTTAAGGTATGTGATAATGAAATATGTAACTTTGATATTATATTTAAAAATGGTATAGTACCGATTGTACATAATAACTTTCATATGAGTCCATTATTAGATGAATTTAATCCAGCTAAAGCTACCTGAAATGCATTTTATTATGCAAATGAAAATGAATTTGCAATAATTTATGCTATTATTAGATATATGGAAAATTATAAATTCCCATATGATAATAAAAAATTAGTACAAAATGTGATAGAATCATAAAAATCAGAAACTTTTTCTGATTTTTTTTTGACTAAATTTTATTTACAAATATAAATAACTCTAATAATTTTTATAAAAATTTAAAATAATGGCTAAAAATTTAGTAATAGTCGAATCACCGGCTAAATGAAAAACTATAGAAAAGTTTCTTTGACCTGATTATAAGGTAGTTGCATCTATGTGACATATAAGAGACTTACCTGTAAAGACTCTTTGAATAGATATAGAAAATTGATTTAAACCAGACTATGGTATAAGTGATGATAAAAAACAAACGGTTACAAATTTACAAAAACTAGCTAAAACTTCTAATGAAGTCTGGATAGCTACCGATGAGGACCGTGAATGAGAAGCAATAGGATGGCATCTTTGTCATGCTTTAAAATTAGATCCTGTTAATACAAAAAGAATAGTATTTCATGAGATTACTAAAAAAGCCATAACAGGAGCAGTAGAAAATCCAAGAACTATTGATATGGGGCTTGTTGATGCTCAACAAGCAAGAAGATTACTTGATAGACTTGTTTGATATAAAGTAAGTCCTGTTTTATGGAAAAAAATTAGAAAATGATTATCAGCTGGTAGAGTGCAATCAGTAGCTGTAAAATTGATAGTAGAAAAAGAGAGGGAAATAATGGATTTCAAGCCAGTAGAGTCTTGGAAAATATCTGTTATGTTAACTCATGGAAAAACAAAGTTTAAAACAACTTTATCAAAAATAAATTGAAAAGTTAAAAAAATATCGTCTAAACAAGATGTAGAAAAAATACTATCTACATTATTTGATGATATAACAAAACTAAAAGAAACTAAAAATAAAAAAGGTAATTTAGTATTATCATGAATAGATACTCTTGATTTCAAGTTAGTTGATAGTATTAAAAAAGATTCAAAAAGAAGTCCAGGAGCTCCTTTTACTACTTCTACACTACAACAAGAAGCCGCCAGGAAATTCAATTTTTGAGTAAAACAAACAATGAGTGTAGCTCAAAAACTATATGAATGAATGGATTTATGAAACTGAGAAAGACAAGGTCTTATCACTTATATGAGAACTGATAGTGTAAATCTTTCTGATCAAGCTAAAACTGAGGCATGAAAAATGATTACAAGTCAATTTTGAGCAGAATATCATAAATCAAGAAACTATAAAACAAAATCTAGCTGAGCACAAGAAGCTCATGAAGCTATTAGACCAACAGATCTTACAAGAACACCTGAAAGTCTTGCTTCTGTTTTAGATAACCAGCAATTAAAACTATATACTCTTATATGGAAAAGAACTCTAGCTTCTCAAATGAGTGAAGCAATAGTTGAAGTAACTACATTTACTTTTTCTCCAGAAAGGGCAACTAATCAATCATGGATTACAAAATGAGAAGTAATTAAATTCGATTGATTTATGAAGTTATATATAGAATGAACAGATGATGAAAATGATGAGGATGAAGAAAATGCAACTTTACCAAAAATAGAAGTATGAGAAATACTTCCTGGTACATGATTAGAAGCAGTTCAAGGTTTTTCTAGACCACCAGCTAGATATACAGAAGCCTCACTTGTAAAAAAACTGGAATCAGAATGAATTGGTAGGCCATCTACTTATGCACCTACTATATCTACTATTATTGATAGATGATATATAGAAAAATTTGAAAAAAGATATTTAAAACCTACAGAAGTAGCTTTTACAGTTACTGATTTCTTAGAAGAATATTTTAAGAAAATGATGGAGTACAAATTTACTAAAGATGTAGAAGAAGATTTTGATAAGGTAGCTGAATGAAAACAAGATTATTCATCAATGCTACAATGATTTTGGGATGATACTCTTAAAAAAGATTTAGAAAATGCATGAGAAAATGCAATTAAAGTAGTAGAAAAGGTATGAAAAGACTGTCCTGAATGTTGAAAAGAACTTATATATAGACATGGTAAATCATGAAAATTTGTATGATGTTCAGGATTTCCTGACTGTAAATTTATAGATCAACCAGAAGAAGAAAAAAATGCTCTTGAAGCTATTAAGGCAAAATATGAATGAAAACCATGCCCAGATTGAATAGAATGAACTATTGTTGTAAAAACTGGTAGATATTGACCATTTTTAGCAAGCTCAGAATATCCAAAAGTAAAATGGATAGGAAAGATTAAAGATGAAAAAGAAGAACTTCTAGAGCAAATACTTTGAGAACAATGATTATTAGTAGATGAAGAAACATGAGAAGAAATGGTTGTAAAAAACTCTAGAAAATGACCTTTTCTAGCTGCAAAAAACTATCCAAAGGTAAAAATAGCAAAAAATATTCCAAAAAATGTATGGGATGAACTTAATAAAAGGCTTAATCCAGAAGAAGAAAAATAATCCCTCCCCCCTCCTAAAGTCGGGTACTCCCTTTGGGAAAGGGAGAAAATAAGGTAATTTATTATAAATAATTAAAAAAGAAAGTTTTTTTACAAAACTTTCTTTTTTTTTGCTTAAAATAGATAAAAAGTAAGTAATAAAAATGAAAATTAAAACAAAAAAGTAAAAAAAGTCAAAAAAAGTTGTTAATTTTTTGACAAGAATAAAAAAGTATGATGTAATATATATACATTATTAATTAATAACTTTTTTATTAGCATGAAAAGACTAACAAAAAAACAAGTTCAATATGGACTTAGATGGGCTGTATTCGCTATGGCTGCATTAACAATGAGTATTAAA
>CAYFPB010000094.1:0-5043 GCA_964344895.1 uncultured Candidatus Peribacteria bacterium
AATGAA
The DNA here is from genome assembly GCA_964344895.1 of uncultured Candidatus Peribacteria bacterium. Classification (GTDB taxonomy): domain Bacteria; phylum Patescibacteriota; class Gracilibacteria; order BD1-5; family UBA6164; genus UBA6164. The sequence continues at coordinate 7 of CAYFPB010000094.1, forward strand.
ATGATTTAATTATATATATAATAGATAACCATCAAAACTAGAAAATTTTTCTCAAAAAAACTCTTTACATATAAGTTATTATAAATAAAATAAGAAGTAATTAATTACTTCTTATTTTTTATGAAACAAGTTACTAAAACAAACATAGAAATATTTTTTGAAGACTGGATAGATGAGAAAAACGAGAATACTATAGTTATACTACATGGATGGGGATGAAGTAGCCAAAGTTGGTTGAGGGTTTGAGAGCTATTATTTGAAAGTTGATTCAATGTAATAGTACCAGATCTACCATGATTTTGAAATACAAAAATAGACAAAACCTTTGAGTTAGATGATTATGCATCAGTAGTAGAAGAATTCATAAAAAATAGAGGACTAAAAAATATCATACTATGGTGACATTCTAATGGGGGAGCCATATCAATCAAAATAGCAAATAGATGAAAAATAAAAATAGATAGACTAATACTTAACAATTCTGCATGAATCAGAAATGACAGAAAAAGAAGTCTCAAAAGAAAAGTATTCAATGCATTATCAAACACAATTAAAAAAATCCTTCCTCCTGGAAGAGGGAAGATTGGAATGGGAATCTCAAAAATAAGAGAACTATTCTATAAAGCTATATGATCAAGAGACTATATAGAAGCAGAAAAAAATCCTCATTTAAAAGAAACATATAAAAACATGATTAGTTCTGATCTAAAAGAAGAAATAAAAAAGATCAAAGAACACACTCTACTTATACGGTGAGAGAAGGATACATATACACCACTATCAGATTGAAACTATATGAGAAACAATATAGCAAACTCAAAAATGATAGTACTACAAGATGAAAAACACTGAATACACCTGCATTCACCAGAAAAATTAGTAAAAACTTTCCTAAAAAATATTTAATCAATTATTTCTCCCTTTCATAAAGGGAGTACCCCATAGGGGGGAGGGATTTTTTTATGATTTTAACAATAACATTTAAAACATACTACCATGATGGAATTACAAAATCTATTTGATTATTTATTATTGCTAGTTTTAGCAGTATTACCAATATTATATAAATACAGTTTTTGGCTCTACACCATACAATTAAAAGAATACAGATGGGATAGATTTAGAGAATATCTGAATACACCACAATGAAAAAGTGCACTAGTAAACTTTTGGTTTTTATTAGACCTACCACTATTTTTTGCAACATTTACAATACTATTAGACAAAAACCTAGAACTAATAATATATCCTGTTGTTTATTATTACTTTATAGTATACAATATATTTGTACTTGGAAAAATATTTAGAAAAAAAATATTTCTACCAAAAATTACATGAAGATTACTATTAACATTTATAATATTATTTGGATGAATAGCAGTAGATATTTACTATATACTTAGTCCTGAATATATAAAATATCTTTACAGTTATCTATTCTTTTTAATAACTTTTACACCACTAGTAATATTTTTTGTAGTATTATTAACACTACCACTAGTTAATTTTTTAAAAAATAGAAAAATTCAACATGCTCAAGTTATAAGTAATGCAATGAGAGAACCAATAAAAATATGAATAACTTGAAGCTATTGAAAAAGTACTGTAAAAGAGTTTATTGCAAGTATACTTAGTCAAGATGCAAAAACACTATCAACACCAGAAAATATAAACACAGAAATAGGAGTATCAAATATTGTATTGAAAAGTTTAAATAATACATATAAATATTTTGTAGCTGAAATGTGAGCATATAGAGTATGAGAAATAGATACACTATGAAAAATAGTAAATCATAAATATGGATTTTTAACATGAGTATGAAACCAACACTTATGACTATTCTGAAGCCTTGATAACATAAAAAAAGGGAAGAGTGAAATACAAAATAGTGTACTAAAAAATGACTGAGTATTATATATAAATTGGAACTGTAAAAATCTGAGATCAATTGAGTTTGATAAAGATTTAAAAATAGTAAAATACTGAAATTATAAATGATCGGATGCAACCTATGAAATACTATGTAGTGATCATGATTCAACTGAGTTTGAATTCAATTATAAAAAAATAAATACAAAAATAAAAGTAGACCTAGTCTGAGAGCATAACATAATAAATATTACGTGAACTCTAGCTCTTTGCTTTGATTTATGACTAAAAATAACTGAAGTAAAAGAATACCTACAAAAAATAAAATCACCAAAAAATACTCTAACTACAATAAAAAGATGAAAAAAAACTCTGATTGATGATACTTATAACTTATCTCAAGATTGACTTATAGCATGATTGCAAGTACTGAAAGGATATGATTGAGAAAAAGTACTAGTAATGGATGATATATTAGAGCTCTGAACTGAGTCTGAAGAAATACATGAAAAAATATGAGAAACAATATGAAAAAGTTGATTTATTGATAAAATATTATATTGCTGAATTAACTATAAACAAAGCTTTATTAAATGACTTGAAAAATGAGGTTTTTCTGATTCAAACTTAATTAGTGGTTTAGATCAAACCTCTAGTGAAGCAACTATATTATTAGAATGAAAAAAAACTCAAAGATACTTAAATAATATCTGACCTAGATGTAAAGCAATACCTATTTTAATAAAAGCAAAAGACCTAACTTTAAAATTAATAAAAATAATAAAAAGATGAGCTTAAAACCAATTCTTGCAGAATTTTTCACTACTATAAATTTTGCATCATATAGAAAAAGTCTTGCATTACTTACATACAAATTACCAAGCCTAAGATATGGAAAAAATATAGAAGCTTACGAAGAAGAACTACTAACATACCTAAATATTCCAGATTCAAAAATACAATCACTATACAATTGAAGAACAGCTTTATATCAAGCTCTAAAAATGCTTGAATTAAGTGAAAAAGATGAGGTGATTGTATCAGGTTATACATGCGTATCTGTATCAAATGCAGTGATTCAATCATGAGCAAAGATAATATATTCCGATATATCAAAAACCAACCTTTGACTTGATCTAAAAAAACTTGAAAAACATATTACTAAAAACACAAAAGTAATAGTAGTTCAACATACTTTCTGAAGAGCAGCTAACATAAACTCTATTATAAAATTAGCCAAAGCTAATAATATAATAGTAATAGAGGATTGTGCCCATAGTCTTTGAAGTAAAATATGAGACAAACATCTATGAACTTTTTGAGATATAGCTATTTTTTCCACTTCAAGAGATAAAGTTATTTCAAGTATAAGCTGAGGTTTTCTTGTTATAAATAATCCTGATTTAATTGTAAAAATAAACAATATACTACCATCACTTAAAATGCCAGGCAGAGGTTTAACTATCAGAAATCTATTATACAATGTAATCTGATATGAGTCTTTTTTAACTTACAATTTTTTAAAAATTTGAAAATGACTTATTTACTTCAGTAGAAAATTTGGATTAATAACAAATATAATAACAAAATCAGAAAAAAACTGTAAATACAAAAAGCTAAACATGATACTACCAAATTCTCTTGCTAGTCTATGACAAAGAGAATTAGAAATACTAGATTTTACTCAAAATCATAGAATATCACTAGCTGAGTATTATGATGAAAGCATTCATAATCCACTAGTTAAGCCACTATTTAAAAACCTTAAATCTCAGACTAATAACTACTTTAGATATCCAATTATTGTAGATTGCAAAGAAACAAAATGCAAGCTTTTTAAACATTTAAAAGCTCACTGAATAATAGCTTGAAAATCCTGGTCAGGAACAAATATAGTACCAGTATGATCAAATCTAGAAAATGCATGATATACAAAATGAAGCTGTAAAGTAAGTGAAGATATATCTAAAAGAATCCTTTTACTACCAAATCATTACTTAATATCTGTAAAAAATGCAGAAAAAATAATCAAATTAATAAATAATTTTAAAGCATAGAATGTATACACTTAAAGAAATACTTATAAAAGAAACTTGGAACAATTTTATTATAAAATCAAATTTCAAATTCTATAGTTTTTTACAATCTTGGGAATGGTGAGAATTCCAAGAATTAGCATGAAAAAAAATAAAAAGATACTGAATATATAAAGATAGTGAATTGGTGTGAGTAATGTTTATTATTAAAGTAATAGCAAAAAGAGGGAATTATTACTTTGTACCACATGGCCCTTTAATTAAATGAGACTACTTCAAAGTACTTACTGAAATACTTCCAGACCTAAAAACAATGGCAAACTTAGATGATATGAGCTTTATCAGATTTAATAGTGGAGTTAAAAATACTATAATAAATAAAAAACACTTCAAAGATCTTGGTTTTATAAATGCACCTATGCATGAGCATGCTGAAGATACTCATTTATTAAACTTGGAAATACCAGAAGAAGAATTGTTATCAAATATAAAGAAAAAAGATAGATATTATATAAATAGAGCAATAAAAGAATGAGTAAAAATAAGAATAGATAATGAACTAGATCATATAGAAAAACTTATTAGCATGCATCAAAAACATGCCCATAGAACAAACTGAAAAAATACTTATTCAGCTTTTTCTAGTCACTTCATAAAAAACCTTTATAAGGTTTTTTGAAACAATATTCATACTATTTCAGCCTCTTTCAAAAACAATACTGAATCAATACTTATGACTATTAAGTTTTGAAAGACTTGTGTATATTACATAGCTGCATCAGATATCAAGCATCCTAAGTTTTCACCAAACTATTTATGCCAATGGGAAGCTATAAAAAATGCTAAAAACTCATGAGCTACTACTTACAACTTTTGGTGAGTTTCTCCTGATAATAATCCTAAACACCCAATTGCATGAGTTACAAAGTTTAAAAGAAAATTTAGCTGATATGATTATAGTTTACTTCATGCTCAAGATTTAGTTCTTTCTCCTAAATACTATATCAACTGGATAGTTGAAACTTGTAGAAGATTTCGGAGATGATATTACTACAAAAAGCCTGAGTAAAGGCTTTTTTTATTAAAAAAATTTGACTTTCAAAATAAAAAGTGTTATAATATTTATATT
>CAYFPB010000095.1:0-4916 GCA_964344895.1 uncultured Candidatus Peribacteria bacterium
AAAAAAATACAAAAAAGTCTGTTTTTTTGTATTTTTTCTAATTTTTTTACTGATTAATTATTTTTCATTCTTAGATTCTCAATAATTTTTATCGCTTTTCATTAATGGAAATAATACTACATCTCTTAGGTTTTCTTGTTCTGTAAGTAGTGAAACAATTCTATCTATTCACATCCCCCATCCTGATTGACATGGCATACCATATTCCATAGCTAGTACAAAGTCATCATCTCATGATGTAGCTTCTTCGTCTCATGCTTCTAATGCTCAACTTTGTTCATCAAATTTTTCTTGTTGTAGTTTTGGATCTACTAGTTCTGAATAGGCTTTTAGTATTTCCCAACCATTAACTACAACTTGGAATTGTTCTACTATATTAGAATTTTCATCTGATTCCCTAGCTAGTGGTTGCATTGTTTTTGGATAGTTGTAGATAAATGCTGGTCAAACTATTCCTGGTCTTAATACTTTTTTATATAGATAATCTATCATAGTAGCTGTTGCTTGATTATCTATCCCTTCCCAAGTATATCATGCATCTTTTATATCTTTTCTTAATCTTTCTTCATCTTCTGCTCCATAATTACTTACATCTATTCCTGATTTTTCTTTTACTCATGATATGTAATCTATTCTTTGCCATGGTGTAGTAAAATTTACCATTTTTGCATTACCATCTTTGTCTTTTATTTGTACTTCTCTATTTAAATCTAGTTTTGTAAATATAAAATCAAACATATCTTCTGTAAACTTCATATTATCTTCAAAATTCCACCATGCAGTATAATGTTCTATAACACTAAACTCTTGCATATGCGAAGGATCTGATCATTCATTTCTAAAATTTTTACCTATTTCAAACACTCTTTCAAATCTACCTACTGTAGCTTTTTTTAATGCTGTTTCTGGTGCTATTCTTAAAAAATAGTCTTCATCAAAGTCATTATGATGTGTTACAAATGGTTGAGCTGCTGCTCATGAAGCAGCATTACCTAAAACTGGTGTTTCAATCTCTGTAAAATCATTTTTCCAATAAAACTCTCTTGCAGCTTTTATAAAATCACTTCTAAATTTAAATCTATCATAGCTTTCCTCATTCATTATTAAATCTAGATATCTTTGTCTGTAAATTGTTTCCTGGTCTTGAACTCAATGAAATTTTTCTGGAAGTGGTCTTACTGCTTTAGATAGTACTTGAAATTCTTTTACAAAAATAGTTAATTCTCCATGTTTTGTATAAAAAAGATCTCATACTACTCATATATAATCACCTACTTGGCAAAATTTTTCAGCTATTTTAAAAGATGTTTTATTTTCTCCTGCTATTTCTATTTCTGTTACTAAATCTCTTCAAGTATTGAATTCTACTTTATCTTTCATGAAACATACTTGTATATCAGAACTATGGTCTCTTATTTTTGCAAAAAGTAGTTTTCACATACCTCTACTTGATATAATTCTTCAAGCAGTTTTAAAGTTACCTCTAGCTCAAGAATCCATAAGTTTTGATACATCTTTTGCTCTAGATTCTTTTGCTCTTATATCAGCTATATCTTGTTTTCCTCTATAATTATTAGCATAACAGATAATTCATGCTTCTTTCATATTTTGTATTTTTTGCTGTCTATCAACAGCTTCTTTTGAATATTCCATTTTCATTTAGTTATTAATTAAATTTGACTTTCTATAGTTTTATGAATATAATATCTATACAAAGATTGTGGTAGGCTGAAATATGCTCAACGAGGGATTAGACCCTAACACAATCTTTTTATTTTTCTAGAAAATTTAAAAATACACTTATAAGTATAATATCTCAATTTTCTTTTTCTCACAAAACTATAAAAAATTCTATATCCTTAATCCTATATTTTATTTTATAGGATTTTTTAAATTTCCTTTTCTTCTCAACAATTATATTTTCTCTAACTTCTACTAATTTTCAGTTCCTAGATATTTTTTCTATTAAATTAACAGAGGTTAATCTTTTTATAATGTCTTTTATACTTCTTTTAGTTGCTCATCAAGATATATGTCTTAAAAATAAGTTTGTTACTTTAAAACTTTTTCATATACCTGTACACTCTATTTCTCAAATATTTCTAAGTTTTATAAATGCTTCTTTTGAGGATAATCTTACTAATTTTACTATTTTCTTCAATTTTTACCTTTTTAAATTCTAAACTTCTCTCACTTTTATACTTAAATAGCTAAAAAAAGCAACTTTTAATCTATAAATTCTTTATGTAATAGATTTACTGCCTCCTTCATTTGAGATCCTTCTATTCAAAATACCATTGCTCTTTCTTTTGCTCATTGAGATACTAGTTCTATATTTATTCCTCATTGATGTAAGCATCCTGCAGCTCTTCATAGACTTCATATTGCATGTGAAAGATTTTGTCAGATACAATATACTAAAGCTTTATTTCTTACATATTCTATTTTATTTCTTGTATCATTTTCTTCAAATCATAATTTTTTTCTGATTTTTTCTTTCATTTCATCCAAAATACTATCTTCTACTTCATTATCTATAGTAAAACTTATTTCTGTTTCTGAAGTTGATACTATATCTACTGGCTTATAATCTTTTACTATATCAAATATCCCTGCAAGAATACCTAAATCTTCCATGTGTCCTGAACTTATAGAGAAAAATATTATATTATTCCTTGCTCAAATAAATTCTACTCAGCTACTTTTTTCTGATTTTTCAGTTGATATTATTGTTCCTTTTGTATCTTCAAATGGATTAAATAGGTGTACCTTGATTCATGCTTCTTGTAATTGTCTTCTAAGTACTTGAGAATGTAATAGTTTTGCTTGAGCTCATCTTATTCCTGTAATCTCTTTAGCTGTTATATAATCAATTTCTTCTATTAATTTAGATTTTGTGTTTCTAAGTAATCTTGGATCTGCACTAAGCATTCACTCAACTGATTTTTGAATTTCAAGTGTGACTTCTGCTCATCATTTAGATAATCATACTGCTGTCATTGCAGCTGTTGCATCACTATACCCTCTTCATACCATTTTTTCTATTCATTCTTCTGATCCTGGTATATATCAAGGTACAACAGCTACCATATCTTCTCTTAGAATTTCATCTACTCTAGATGATATTCTATCACTTAATTCTTTATATATATCTCATGCTTCTAAATCATCAAATACTCATTCTAAATCAACTGTTTGAGCTTTTAATCAGTCTTGTCATAGATTATTTATTAATTCTGTTTGTACTAAAGCTGATAATTCTTCTCAAAATCATAATATAGAAGTTTTTCAATATCTTGTTACTATTAAATAATCATTTTGTTTACTTGGTTCTATTAATTTAGTTGCATCTCAAACATATAATATAATATCTTCCATTAATTCATTAAATTTTTTTTCAATTAATATTTTTAGGTTTCTTTGAGTATCTATGTTTTTTATTTTATCTTCAACTGTTTCTAAATGAAAATCTTTTATTTCAATAATAATATCCATTATATTATTCAAAACTGGTGTTTTTTCCTTTAACATTTCACCTATTTTAATTAATTTATCTGTAGTATTAAAGTCTTTATTTTTAAAATTAGATGATCTAATTGCTGATACTACTACTGCTTGTTTTATTCAAGCTCTATAATCTTTTAATACATTAGCTGGGCTATCAATAAACTCAGCAGCATTTTCTCCTCCCCACTTTTTTACTCTTAACATATTTTCCATAGTCTTTTTTATTACTTTATAAAAAAAATCTTTAAGATTTCTCTTAAAGACTTTAGTTTAAATATTTACATACCAAACAACAACCTTAAGAGACTTGCTCATAAAGTTTAATAGTTTTTATTGTAGTTGTTAGGTTAAACATAACTGTTTACTTAAATATTAAATTACCTGTATTATATATATTTTTAAAATTTGTCAATTTTTTATCTGAAAAATCAATAATGATCAGTTACATTATAATTTCAATCCCAATTTTTTATATAAGCTGTTGTCGTATGTGTGGAGTGATATCAAGTAAACCATCATAATCATGTATTTGTAAATCCTCCTCCATTTCATGTCCGATCTCTTGTAGCATAGTGAAATCTAACTCATATATTACTATGTGGTGTACAATTAAATTGAGAATGGTTATTACCATTACAAGCACCTCATGTGCTATTAACATATGCATTTGTAGAATAATTATATACTTGAAATGCATGATCTAAATCTCAAGTAAGTACTCATACAAAATTTTCTCAATTTATACTTCAAAACCTATATTTATGTTCTCTATATGGAGAATTAACTTCTTTATACATTGCTTCTTTTCAACTATCTATCATCATAGATTTTGAAAAAACAAATGTTCAATTATTTACATATTCTGTAGAATTTGCTACTCACTCTAATCATGTATATGAGCTATCTATAACCAAAAATCTAGTCCAACCTCATCCATCAGTTGTCATATCACAATATACTTGAAATGCTTGAGATACTCAACTAGACTTAACCCAATACATTCAATCTCAAGTATTTCATCATTTTAATAATATATCTTTACATGATAATCATGGTTTTGTAGAAACTGATCAAATCTTTGTTAATAATTCATCTATCTCCGCCTTAGTATAAACCTCAGTTTTACTATAAGTATTACTCTTATCAGCCTTATTACTCTCCACTCACAACAACCTATCATTCACACTTTGATACCATCCTGCTCAGATACTGTCTCATGTACTTATTGTTTGTGTTGTTACTGTGATTATATTTGCAGCATACACTACTCAAAATAGTGTAATTCAGAATATTACAGCTGTGTACATTGTTTTCCCTGTTGATCTTAGTAATTTTTGGATTTTTGTTTTCATTTAGTTTTTTATTAATGGGTAAATAAATAGTTTTGTGTATCTGGAATTTTTAACTAC
>CAYFPB010000096.1:0-4915 GCA_964344895.1 uncultured Candidatus Peribacteria bacterium
TTTTCAGTTGAGACTCAGGTTATTTTTCAGAGTTTAAAAATATTTGAGAAAAATATTGACCATTTGATATTGCATTTATAGAGAATGGAGCATATAATGAAAGTTGGGCTTCTATACACATGATGCCAGAAGAAGTTGTTCAAACTTGAATTGATCTAAAAGCTAAGCAGCTAATGCCTATTCACTGGTGAAAATTTGATCTATCTTTACATAGCTGGTATGAACCAATTGAAAGATTTAAAAAAGAAGCAGATAAACAAAATCTTAAATATCTAGTCCCAATGGTTTGAGAAACTTTTTCTATTACTAATAATTCAAATAAAAATTGGTGGAGGGATTTTATAAAAAAATAAATATATAAATATGGAATTAATAATATATATAATTTTTATAATATCTGTTTTATCTTTTATATCACTTGCTCCTTGGGTACCAACAAAAAATAGTGATTTAGATAGAATAAATAAGATAATTAAATTAAAACAAGCTGAAAAATTACTTGAAATGTGAACAGGTACAGCTAAGGTATCATTATATCTAGCTTCACAAAATAAAGATTCTTACATAACAGGTATTGAGCTTTCACCATTTTTTTATTTAATTTCAAAACTAAGAGTATATTTTAGTGGTTTAGATAATATAGAAATAATATATTGAAATGCCTTGAAATTAGATCTAGAAAACTATGATGCGATTTATGTATTTTGATTACCTGAGACTGTAACAAATAAGGTATTTCCAAAAATAAAACATATAAAAAACAAAAATTTTCGTTTTATTTCATATTGCTTTAAAATGACTAATACTTATTTTAAAGAAACAAAGCATAAAACAGAAAATAAATATGCTATTTATGAGTATAGCCCACCTCCTAACCCCCTCCCTATTAAGGAGGGGGAAAATAGGTAAAAATTTATTTTTTATTATAATTATTACTAATTAAAAATGATAACAACAAAAGAGAAATTGATAGCTTCTGCTTTGAAGCTGTTTAATAAAAATTGATTTGAAAATACTTCAACAACATCAATATGTCGTGATGCTGGTTTTTCTTCAAGAACACTTTTTATACATTTTAAAACAAAAAATGACTTATTAGATCATTTATATATAACAATAAAAAGATCCTATCTTGATTATGTTTTTTGTTGTTTGGATGAAGACTTAGATCCTATAGAAAAATCAAGAAGTATATTAGAAAAATCATTTTATTATTATTTACAAAATTATGAAGAGTTTGTTTTTGTAGAGAGTTTTGCATGATCAAAACATATATCAAGAATAGCAAAGGAGGAAATAGAGCTTGAAATGACTGCTTTTATAACTAATATAGAAGACTGAAAAAAACAATGATTATTTATAAATATAGATACTGAACTACTACTTACTTCTATATGATGAATGTTTTATAGTCTTGTAAAACTTGTAAAAGAGAGGGAGGATGAAGATATAGAGAAATATATAGATTTAATAATGAGAGTTATAATAAAATAAAAAAGATTTATTCAAATTTTGAATAAATCTTTTTAATATGATACTTCGTCAAATATACTTTTTACAACAGGAACTACAAAATATGTAACAGGTAGTGCTACTAAAAAAGCATGCCGCCAAGCATTATGCCAGTTATATATAAAACCATCACTAAATCCTAGATTTACATATGTAACATAACCAGACATGAGTACTGACATAAGCAGAGCTATGAAAAAAGGTGATACATATGGAACATATTTTTTTGGAATAAGTTTCATAAAAAAGAAGTTATTTGTTATCAAGTCTATATTATATAAAAATAATAAAAAAGCAAAGTTTTTTCTTACCAAACTCTTACTTAAACACTTCTTAAACTACTCCTATATACTAGCAAATGTAATATCCGGGAAATTACACTTTTATATTTTATAATTACATATATTATGAATAACAAGATTTTAACAGCAGTATTAATTACTGGTATAGTAGCAACTTGATTTGCATGATTATCAAGTGCTGATTATGGGGATAAAGATTTTAAATGATTCTCATCAAAACATGCTTTTAATATGATGGAACTAACTGATGAACAAATAGCTGAAAGAGAAGCTAAACATGCTGAAAGAGAAGCAAAAGAAGCAGTAATAGATGCTCTTTTAGCAGGACAAAGCTTAACAGCTGAACAAGAAACTCTTAGAACTGAGATTATTGCTGAAAGAGCAGAAAGAAAAGCAAAAAGAGAAGAAATGAAAGCTTTAAAAGAAGAAATCAAACCAATACTAGAAAAAAAGAGAAATGGTGAAGATTTAACAGAAGCTGAACAAGCAAAACTTGATGAGTTTAAAGAAAATCATCCAGGTAAAGGTTTTAAAAAAGGAAAAAGAGGTTGAAAATGAGGTTCTAGAGGAATGAATAGATAAAAATAAAAAAAGTTTTACCTTAACAAAGGCAAAAAAAGACTAAAATAAAATTTTAGTCTTTTTTCTTACTTTGTTCTTACTTTGGATTCTTAGTATAGCCTGTGTAATATTAAGGAAAGCAATTAAAAAAATATTTGCATAGTAAAAAAGAGGTTTGTATATTCCTTTTAAAAATATACAGTAAATCATAAAAAAAAGTTTTTGTTTAGTTTTGTTTCATAGAAAAATTTGCTTTCCTTTATATTATAAACAATCAAAATAATTAAAAAATTTAATAACTAATTTATTACATATGAAAAAAAACAAGAGTTTTCAAATATCGTTTCTACGATAATTTTTGAAAAAAAATAATAGTGATATTAATTAAAAATAATTGATATTACAAAATATAAATATAAAATACAAAAAAATATAAATATAAAAATCTTTTTATAATAGTTTGAATAAATAATAGTTTGTTTAAAAAAATAAGTCTACCTAACTTATTTTTTTTTTGTTTTTTCAAACTTGAATTATTTAACAAAATATGTATAATATTGATAATTATTAAAGAAACAAAATTATGCAAAAATATAAAAGACCATTATTGTTTATATTAGATTCATTTAAATGACATAAAAAATTATTTTATTTATTTTTCTTGTGAAAAATAGTTGAAGGTATATTTTATGTAATTCTACCAGTTATATTGAAGCTTGAAATGGATCAATTAGTTGAACAAAATGAGCAATTATTTTGATTTATACAATTATCATCTTTTAATATATTTATAGTAATATTAACAGTAATATTTTTAATAAAATTATTAGAAAATTTATTAAAATCACTAATAAGTTTATTTGAATTTGATTATGTGAAAATCTATGAAAATTATTTTTTAGAAACTATTTATAACAATTTACAAGACATGCAGGCTGGTATATTCTTGAATTCTAGAAATAAAAGAGTAGTAAGTGATGTAATTGGGACTGCAAGTTCTTTATGAGGAATGATTAGAGAATTTTTATGAAAAGTAGTTTCAAATATATTTGTTGTTATATGAATTACAACAGTTTTAGCATTAATTAATATATGGATATTTGTAATAATTATTGTTTCAACTGTTATATTGTATTTTATAGATATATTAGAAAATAAGTATAAATCAAGATTTGATTTTGAAGATAAATATGAATTAGATGAAAAAAATTGGATACTTACATCTCAAATGCAAAAAAATATCAATTATTTGATATCCTCAGGGGGATATAATTTTGTGTTAGATTTCTTTAAAAAATATAATAATGACATAAGAAATAGAACTTTATTACAACAAAAAAGAAGCTTTATCTTATCTGTTTTTCACTTTATTACAGAAAATATATCTGAGATTTTAGTAAAGCTAGTTGTTTGAATTGGAATCTTTTTCTGAACAACCTCTGTAGGTACAATGACAATGAGTATATTATATATTTCAAGGTTACAAGAACTTTGAGCTTTTATTAGAATATCAAAATTTCAGTTAAATGATTTTAAAGACAACTTATTAAAACTTGATTTATTTATAGATTTAACAACTGTAAAAAATAAAAAAACTCAAGTAGTTAAAAGTTTTGATAGTATTATTTTTAAAGACCTAGAATTTAGTTATCCAAACTTTGCAGAGCTTGAGTTAAAATATTTAGAAATAACAGAAAATAGAATAAGAAATTATTCTTATAAATGAGAATATGAAAAAGATAAACTGCATTTAATTGAGGAGGCTAGAAAAGAGGCAAAGAAAGAAAATCCTATAATACTAAAAAATATAAATATTGAGTTTGAATCATGAAAAATATATTGATTAGTAGGAAGAAATTGAGCATGAAAGACTACAATTACTTCTTTATTAATGAACTTTTTTGATACATACAAATGAAGTATATTAGTAAATCAAAAAGAAGCTAGAGACATAAAAAAACAAAATTTTATTTCAAATATTTCTGTAATTAATCAAGAACCGTATATAATAGAGTGATTTACAATTAGGGAAAATCTAATGTTATGAGTAGAAAAAGAAGTTTCAGAAAATAAAATTATTAAACTATTAGAAAAATTTAATTTAAAAGATAAAATATATAAAAATAGACAAGCTTTGGATACAAAATTATGATATGATGTAGATTTTTCTTGATGAGAAAAACAATTAATTGTATTAATAAGAACAATATTACAAGACAAAAATATTTTAATAATGGATGAATGAACTAACCAGTTGGATGCTGAAAATGAAATGAAAGTAATGAATGAATTACTAAAAAATAGAAAAAATAAAATAATTATTTTTATAACTCACAGAATGACAACAATAAAAAAAGCAGATACAATATACTGTTTAGAAGATTGAAAAATAAAGAACTATTGAAACCATGAAGATTTAATAAATAGAAATAATATTTACAGTGATTTTTATAAAAAACAGGTTTGATAGTATATATAAAACAATACAAAAACTTGAATTATTAAAAAAAATAATTATTATATCATTAATTTAATAGATT
>CAYFPB010000097.1:0-4790 GCA_964344895.1 uncultured Candidatus Peribacteria bacterium
TTTTTAAAATTATACTAATTTTAATCATTAATGCAACATATTTTAAAATACCTCTCAAAATTTTTCTTTAATTTTTTTTCTGGTAATCTTTTTTCAAATCTCTACTCATGGTTGATCAAAAGCATTAAATCAATAAAGCTCTCAAAGTATAGCTGTTTGAGTTTCAAAAAATATTATTAATTCTCATAGAGTTTCTTCATTTAACTGTGATAATTTGATAGTATAATTTATCTTATTATAACTACTCAAACTCTCCTGAGTACCATACTTTGATAAGTTCATCAGTTTTCCAAAACTAAAATCTTTGTTGTTTCAGATTGGATAATCTATTCAAAAATCCTCTAACTCTAAAAACATTACTAATTTATCATTTGGTCAATCATAGTATAATTGAAGCTGTGAATGTTGATCTGTTACTCAAACAGAGTCTGATAGCGTAACTCATATTCATCCCTTACCTAAACTCTCTCCTATCATTTGTTTATACCATTCTCAAAATACCTTTAAATTTGATACATATGGAAAAAATACTGTTATATTTTTTCAAAGTTCTATGTAGCTATGATACTGAATAAGAGAGGTTAATAATGCTTTATTTGTTCTAAAATCATTTTTTAGTAAATCATTTTTTATATTTGTTACTCACCTAAGTAATTTTTTTATATCTATTCATACAAAAGCAAGTGGTAGAAGTCATACACTTGTTAGTGCTGAAAATCTTCATCAAATAGCTTTAGGTATATTAAAAACTTCCAAACCATCATCTAAACAATCTTTTTTAAAATCAGAATCTTCTCAAGCAACAACTACAAAATTGTCTCTATAATCCAATCAGTCTTTTGTATACAAATCCTTGAAAAAGCTAAACTGTGATACAGTTTCAAGAGTAGATCATGATTTTGATATAGTTATAAAAAGAGTTTTTTCTAGATTTATTATTTCAAGTACATTGTTTATTTCTATTGGATCAACATTATCCAATATATATAAGTCTGGAGTTTTTTTATCTAGATTATTATAATACTTTCATTTTAAAGCTGTTAATATAGCTCTAGTTCACAATGCACTTCATCAAATACCTAACACAACCAAACTTTCAAACTTATCTTTATTTTTTTCAACATATGATTTTATTCTATCTACTTCATTATTTACATCCACATCTAAAAAAGCCAATTCTCAAGCTTTATACTTGTTGTTAATTGACTTTAGGGTTTCATCTCAAATATATTTATACTTCAATTCCAAAAATGATGTTGGAATAAGTAGGTGTGTTAGATCTAGATTTATCATTATATATCTAATGTATTTAAAAATTCCTTAAATTCTTTTCATAGTTTTTTATCTTTTAAAGCATATGTTACTGTAGCTTTTAAAAATCATAGTTTACTACCAGTATCATATCTATCTCATTTTATACTTAATCCATATATATCTTTCTCTTGTCTCATTAATTCAAAAGCATCAGCTAGTCTCACTTCTCAAGATACTTTTTTACTTGTTGCTTGCTCTAAATAAGCAAATATATCACTATTTAAAACATATTTTCATACTACTCAATTTCTAGATTTTGTTTCTGTTGCTTCTGGTTTTTCTAAAAACTTATCCACTACAAAAGCATCTCCATCAACTAATTTTGATTCAATTATACCATAACTTGATACTTCTTCATCTAGTACTGGTATAGTTGCTATTACTGGTGAATTTTTTCTTTCAAATGTCTCAACTAATTGAGTAGCAGCACTTTTATCATTATCTATTATATCATCTCAAAATAATACTAAAAATGGTTCATCTCAAACAAATGGTTTAGCTCTTAGGATAGCTTCTCCATCTCATCTAGGATATGGTTGTCTTACATATACTATATTTGCCATTGAATTAAGCATTTTTACTTTTTCTAGACTTTCAAATTTATTTGATTTTTCCAATTTTTTTTCTAGTTCAAAGTTTGAATCAAAATGATCTTCTATTGCTCTTTTATTTTTTCATGTAACTATAATAATATCCTCACAACCTGCTGAGATTGCTTCTTCAACCAAGTATTGCATTACTGGCTTATCAATTATAGGAAACATTTCCTTTGGTAAAGCCTTACTTGCTGGTAAAAATCTAGTACCAAATCAAGCTGCAGGAATTATACATTTTTTTACTTTTTTCATATTTATTGTTTTTTTAATAATTATACAACTCCCCCTGCCTTTCAGACATCTCCCTCCATGAGGGGGAACTTTTTCTTGTCTCCCTCATGGAGGGAGATGTCTGAGGTACGAAGACAGAGGGAGTAATTGATTCTTAATTTACTTCAACTCTTTCAAATAAGGCATTACCTTTCTGCTTTATCATAAATACCTCTTTTTTATTTCTTAAGTCTTGAAGTTTTCAGTTATCAAGCTCTAAAGTAACATTTTCAAGTCCTATTTTTTCAAATAACTCAGTCATTTTTTCTGGGAAGTATGTGTACAGATTTAATCATACTTGTCTTAGTGATTCAGCTATTGTATAAAATATTTCTTTAACTTCATCAATTTTTTCTTCATCTTTCATTAGAGTCCAAGGTTGTTTTTCATCCACATATTTATTCAAATCATCTAAGAAGAAAAATGTATTATCAAGTGATTCTTTTAAATTGTATTTATTTACTGAATTATCAAAACTAGTTACATATTTATCTAGTTTTTCTTTAATTCCACTATCTATTTCTCAACTTAGTCCATTTTCTAGTCATAGTTTCAAAGTAAGTACTACTACTCTATTTACAAGATTTCAAAAGTTGTTAGCTAATTTTGCATTGTATGTAAGTATTGCTTGTTTGTGATCAAAGTCTCAGTCTTGTCAGATATTAAAGCTTGATAACAAATACAATATAAGCATATCTTTACTATACTCCTCACTAAACTCTACTGGATCTATACAGTTTCATAATGATTTTGATATTTTTTGTCCATCTACTGTAAAGAATCATGTTGTAAGTATTTGTTTTGGTAATTCATATCCAGCACTCATAAGCATTGCTGGCCAATATATAGCATGAAATCTTATAATATCTTTTCATACTACATGTAGATCTGCTGGCCAAGACTCTTCATCTCAGTTTTGACATACTGTTAGATAATTAAACAATGCATCATACCATACATATGTTACTTGCTCCTCATCAAATGGTAAACTTATACCAAATTTATTTGTTTCTCTTGATATAGAAAAGTCTTCTAATCATCTATCTACAAAAGCTTTTACTTCATTAAATCTATCACTTGGACTTACAAAGTCTGGATTATTCTTGTAAAATTCTTTTAGCTTATCTTCATATTTACTTAGTTTAAAGAAATAGTTTTTTTCTTTTATTTTGTCTGGTGTTTTTAAGTGATCTGGACATACTTTTGTTATATTTTCACTTTCTTTTACTTTGTCTGATATTGGAAATGTCTCTTTTGTTGTTTTATTCATAAAAACAAGATCTTCATCTTTTTTAAAAGCCTCACATCCAACACAATACATTCATTCATATTCTCATTCATATATATCCCCATTATCAAATGATGTTTGCAATACTGTTTTTACAAAGTCATGGTGTCTTTTTTCTGTTGTCCTTATAAAATCAGTATAGTTTATTTTTAAACCATCCCACACTGCTTTATGTTTTTCAGCCATCATATCCAAATATGGCATCGTTTCCATACCTAATTCTTCAGCTACTTGTACTGCTTTTTGACTATTCTCATCTACTCATGTAGAAAACTTAGTTTGCTTCCCTGAGATTTTTTTATACCTAGCTATACTATCAGCTATTAGCGAGCTATATGCATGCCCTATATGTGGTATACCATTAGTATAATATATTGGTGTTGTTATATAAAATGTATTTTTCATTTAATAATTTTTTTAAAATATTTATAAATTTTATAATTTATACTTGATTTTTTATTTTTTTCAAGGGAATTTTTGATTATTTTGTTAAAAATAAAAAAGTAAAAAGTTTTAAAACTTTTTACTTTTTTATAAAATTTAACACTATATCTTTAATTATCTTTTAATTTTTAATACTAAAACTATAAAACTAACTTTAGTTTTACAAACTTTTTACTGTTTTAAGACTTTCCTTTAATATTCTTGCATTTCAATTATTATATTCTTTTATTACATACAGTCACTTACTTTTAGCATATTCTTTTACTTTTTCTGGTACTACTCTTGCTCATACAACTCAAAATACTTTCATTCCATCATGTCTTCTGTCATATTTCTTAAAATTTGGAATTGTTTCTTTTAATAACTTATCTACATGATCAATATGTAGTTTTGTTTTTGATTCTGTTATAAAAATTTTACTTCAATTTACTCATATTATATCTATTTCTGATTTTATTTTTCATTTATCTGAGATTTTTATATTTCTCTCCAAACTATTTATATCTTCTCAAATTTCTTTAAATACTGTTCAAAAATTATCATATATTAAATCCTCACTGATTGATCATTGTGTTAGTCACATTCACCTTAATTCATTTCTTAAATCCTTTGTTTCTTTTTGCATTTTTCTCTGTGTTTTTCTTCTTTCCTTTTCAGTTTTCCTTCTTTCCATATCTGTTTTCTTCATTTGATTACTTGTTTCTTTTTGTATTTTTACTACCTCAGCTAACATTTTTTCTATTTTATCTAATCTTTCACTCATATTTTTTACAATTATTTTATAAATCTCCCCTACAATATATCCACCAAATATTTTTTGTCAAAAGTTTTTGTATATATTAAATATATATTAAAACAATAAAAATGCTAAAATTTTT
>CAYFPB010000098.1:0-4757 GCA_964344895.1 uncultured Candidatus Peribacteria bacterium
TATAGATCTAGTATAATTTGACTTTTTAAAAAATATAGCTACAATCTAAAAAATTTTATTTTATAATTAAAAAATATGTGAATAGATAAAAGAGATGATGAAATAATAGAATCTAATCAAACAAAAGATGCACAGGCAGAATCTGGAGAACAACAAGTAGAAGCTAGTGAATCTAGTAGTGAAAATGATACTTTGGAACAACAAGTAGTTGAGGAAAAAATATTAAGTAAAACTACTAAAATAAAAGATAGTGTTGATGATGTTTTATCAAAATTGGAAGAATGAGATGAGAAAATAGTTAAAAATCAGGCAGGTTTTGTAGCTTGATTTACAGCTTTATCAAATGATATATCTCATCTTATTGAAGAATGATGAAGTGATGATTATATTGATTCTATGCAAAGAAGTAAAGAATATATAGATGCAAAAGTTGAAAAAATGAGAGAATGATTATCAGCTGAGGAAGAAAAAGAAGTAGAAGAAATAGTAGGTACATGAGCAAGTAATGATTATGAATTTTCTGATATTTCAAATCAAGATTTTAATAACTCAGATAATGATTCAAATGTATCAAGAGAATTTAGTTTATAACAAAACAAAAAAGTAGTAATTTTTTAAATTACTACTTTTTTAGTGCTCTATAATTGTAATAGTTCTTCTGTTTTTGTTTTTTTCTGTTTCTTCATCACTATATGTATCATCAATATCCTCAAATCAATCAAAAGCACTTGAACTAATTGATTCTAACATAGCATCAGCAACTGAAAAGAATTTCATATTTCATTTTATTTCAGCATCAACACTCTTATTACTAAAAACATCATCTAGAGCTATCGATAAATCTTGCATTGTAATTTGTTTTCCAATAATTTCTTCAAAACTTATTTTTAGTTTTTCTTTATTATTCTTTTTAGCTAATTTATCAATTTTTTTATTTAGTTTCTTTATCTGTTTATTACTCAAGTCATTTATATAATTTTTAAATATTTTTTCTGTTACTTGGTATAAGATTTTTGGTGTAGTTTGGAATAATTTATATAAGATAGAGCGTCAAGTTTTATTTAGTCATAAATTATCAATAAATAATTTTAAAGCTAATCTTCTATCTTTAAAGTTTATATTAAAATAATCATCTAAATCTCAATTATCAAGTATATCATTAACATGATTATTAACTATATCAGATTTATCAAGTTTTTGAGTAGTATTATACTTATTTTCTACTCTTACTCTTAAGTTAGCAAAAAACTCTGATAATTCATCTGAAATAGGATAATTTTCTAGTCTAGAATAAAATAAATCAATTTTATCATTTAAATCAAGATTATCTAAAATATATGTATGTTCCATTCTCCTATATATATCAATAGGAATATGATGTGGTACATTTGATAATCCTATAAAATGCACTCATTCAAAGTCTTCAAGTCAGTCCAGTCTTGTTTGAAACTCTTTTTGTATATCAGGTCATCAACCTCAACTTAAACCAAGTCATTCAAAATAACTATCCATTTCATCAAAAAACAAAAATACTTCTTTTCCTGTTTGTTTATGTAGTTTTACAGATATTTTCCATAAAGCATCTATATTTTTCTCAGTTTGTCATAACCATGTATTTAAAATGTCAGATTTGTTTACTTCTATTGTAATTATATCTTTTTCATATGAAAGTTCTTTAAGTAAAGCTGTTTTTCAACCTCACCAAGGTCATAATATAATCAAGTTTCATTCAAGAGTATCTTTAGCTCATGGAAAAGTTGATTTTATTTTTTTGAGTTTTTTGGCATTTTTAGTTATCAATTTTATTTTATCAATGATTTCTCTAGCTTTTGATCATACTACCTTTGCAGGTTTTATAACTTCTTCTCTTTTAAAACCAGTTATTGTGTCAAATCATCATCAAGTCTGGATAGAGTAATGATGTCTGAAAGTATCTAAATCTTCAGAAACTTCTTTTGATATTTCTTTTTCTCTTTGCTCTTCTTTTTCGATTAATTCTTCTAGTTTGTCATACAATTTGATGATTTTAAATATTTTTCTATTAAAATCTTCAGATAATATATAATTTTCTCAATTTAGCTCTTTAGGAAACAATTCTTTTTCATTTCTTTGTTCCAATTTTTCTAACTCTGCTTCAATTTTCTTTCTTTCTTTCTTTTTTAATTTATTGTTTTCTAGTTTAAAAGTAAGATTTTGTATTTTAAATTGTAATACATTTTGCTCTTCATTTAAACTAAGGTTTTTCTCTAAATCAAAATCATCAAATTCTATAATATCTTTATATATTGAATATAATATATCAAAAATTTCTTTTTTTATTTTTCTTTCTTTTTTTGATCAAACAGTGTCATTTTCTTTATCTATTTTATAAATACTTTTATCTTTTTTGGATAGCATATCTAATGTTTCAAAAAATACTGCTTTTTTATCTTTAAAAACATCTAATATCTTATATCATTTATCTTCTTCTTCCTGATTTATCTCAAAAGTAAACCTTTCTCTTTTTTCCTCACTTTCATATTTTTTTGATATTGTATCATTTATATTCTTATATGCTTTTGATAATTTTGAATAAAGTTTATGAAAGGATTTCAATATTTCTATTTGTTCATTTGTAATGATAACTTCATTTTCTATTAGCCTAAATCTATCACTAGAAAATAATTTTAACAAATCTTTTTTAAAGCTAACTGATACTGTATAGTTTTCAGGTATTTTATTTAATATACTATTAAAAAAATAACTAAGCAATTCTGACTCCTTATATTTAAAACTAATATTTTTTGCTGATGAAACATATCATGATGCTCCAAAAAAATGTTCATATATAGAATTAGTAGAATTTGTATTTTTTATATAACTAGAATTAATACTATGAGCTAATCTTTTTGTTTTTTCTGCAAATGTAAAAAGTAAATTACTAAAATTATCTAAGTTTGAATGAACTTTATAAATTATTTTTTCTAGATTGTCTATATCTTTTTCAAGTAATCTTAGTTTTTCTTCTGGACTTTCCTTTTCTTCTGTTTCTTTTAATAATTCTAATACAAGATTTTTATCATCATCATCTTTTGAAAAATTATCAAATTTAAAGAAATTACTAGTATTTTTTAGGTTTTCTAGTAGTTTTAATAATTCTTTATTGATAAAATCATAATAATCCTTTATTAAAGGATAATTATTATATAAGTCATTACTTAATACATTAAAGTGTTCTTTTTGAGACAAAATTGAATTTATTTCATCTTTATTTTCTTCAAAGAAAAGAGCATATTCATCGGTAGCTGCTTTGATTTCTTCTAGAAAAAATAACAACTTTTCTAATCTTTCTTCTTGTAGTTTGCTTAACTTTTGTTCTTTTAAAATAAGCTTATCAATTATATACTTAACAGCTTCTATCATGACTTCAACTCAGTTTTCCTCATTTAAGTTTTCTGTTCATCATGCTTTTTCTACTAATTGAATTAGTTCATTATTATTTCAATCTTGTTTATTTTCCATTATAATTTTTTTATTCATTTAAATTATACTTTAAACTTCCCTTTCCATTTTTTAAAAATACGATAATCTAGATAACTAGACTCATAATCAAATCTGAGTAATTTTGGCGTATCTACTATTATATTTGTTACTAGTCTTTTCCACTTTTTTGGTTGTTCTCTTAGTGATCTAATAAATGTAGTATTTAATCAATGCTCACATTTTAATAAAGGTGTTAACAATTTATCACTTCATTCTATTTCTAATAATTCTATACTAAAATTATCAAAATAACATTCATCTAAAAGATGTTCTTTATATTCAAATGTTTTTTTCTTTAATTTACCTTCCATTGTTATATAATAGATTTCTTCTGTTTTTAAATCTAGTAGTGTTTTGTTTTTTGATACTTCAATTGTAGCATAAATTTTACCTTGAAAAAGTTTTATAGCTCATATGTTTGGATAAGGACCTAAAATTTCTCAATTATAATAAACATATGATTTTCAATCATCTATTATTTTAAAGTATAAACCATCATTTATCTCTATTCATCCTCAAACATAATCATGGCTTTCTCATATTTTTTTAAAATTTATTTTATTTAGAAAACACATTTTAGATCATGACTGGATACATAAATATTTATCTCATACTTTTTCAACAACTTTTATTGGTGGTATTCTTTTTCATGGTTCAATAAATGAACTAAACATCATATAATCATCTCAATCTACACTTACATCTATTATTTTATTCGTTTTTCATCATATGTCATGCATTTCTTTTTTTGTTTCTAATGCTGTATTTACCTTTTTTACAATCACTTCACTAATGAGTTTTTTCTTTATATCATAAAAACCAATATTATTAATTTCTAGGTTATTAGTGTCACTAAAAATTGCATAATATTTTTTTGCTTTACTAATAAATACTTCATTATCTAACAAGCTTGTAAAGTCTAGTCTTTCTTTTTCATTTAATATTCATGCTTTTTTATATAATATTTTATTTAGTATATCTAAATAATAACTTGGCACTATACGTGGATCTTTCATATTTGATAAAATTAACTCAAACACACTAAAAAAACTAGGGCTATTTATAACCTCAGCTGTGTTTTTACAGATTTTTGTATCTATTGGTATACTTTTATTTTGATTTTCTTTTTTTGTATTACCAGGATATTCTAGTATTTGAGCTGTTTGCATTATATTATCTAAAAATTATACAACTAACTATTTATAGGTAATTATTATTAAAAGTCAATTATTTTT
>CAYFPB010000099.1:0-4735 GCA_964344895.1 uncultured Candidatus Peribacteria bacterium
TTTAAATATAAAAATATCAAGTATTTATTTCAATAATATAAAAAATATGTTTAGTCGAAAAAAGAGCCACAATCTTTCGATTGTGGCTCGTGGGCACCCCTCCTCATTTACCTGATTTGTAAATACTCTTTGGGGCTATCTGTAATTTTGCAGAGTTTTCTGTTGTTAACAAAAACGCAGTTTTTGTAACCAACCAGAATCTTTTTGATATCAGTAGAGTGACAATGCTCATCTCTCATACTGTTAGCAACAGATCCTCCAGTTAGACCGCCAACAACTCTTGCAACCTCTCTGCCAGTACCTGCTCCAATTTGATTTCCAATACCAACACCAAGAACAATACCGACAATTGTATCAAGACCAATACTATTGTCATCATAGTCATGTTTGCAGGCATAAGAAACGCCAGTGCTAACATTTTCATATACTTCGGTTACTTCATCCACTTTTAGGTGGATTACATCAGCAAAAGAAATAGATGAGAATAATAGCAGGATAATACCAGTAGTTATCTTTTTCATATAACCCTCCTTTTTGGATTGAAAAAAGACTATAAAAATATACTCTTTTATAGTCTTTTGTCAATAAATGTTTTATTTTAATTCTACATTATATGATGCTCTGTATTCATATGTTCAATCTTCAAGTTTCCATTTAAACAAATAGTATCAAGCAAAATCATAATTTAACTGTTTAGCTAATACCTCTACTTGAGAATCATCTATTTTGAAATAAGAAAGGTTTTTTATATGTATTATTTTTCAATCTTTGTTAAATTTAAAATTATCTACTTCATAATAAGGAATTACCTTTTTAAGTCTTTCAATATTTAATTTTTTTGCTAATTTTATATCATATTCAATTTTGAATAAATATGGTTTTAATACATTATATCAATTATCTTTATATTTTTCTATTAATGGATAAATATTTTTTAAAATAATAGCATTTAATTCATCTTTTGATTTTGTTTTTATCTCTTTAGAAAGTTCACCCATATCATATCTATTTGTATAAAATAGATCTTTAGGTAATTTAAAATATACATAGTCTTTTTCTTTTATTGTTTCAGTTTGTCATACTGGGTCATCAAAAGTAATATCATAATATTTATCCTCAATTTTTAACCATGCATGTCATATCTCAGGAAAATCAGGAGCATCAAGTACATATCATCTAATTGTTTCAACATTTTCTATTCATGCAAAACTAGCCATATAAAGAAAAATTTTAACATATCATTCACATACTCAGTCTTTATTTAAATAAGTTTGAATTCAAGAATATACTTTATAGTCATCATATGAAAAATTTTCTGAATATTTTACATTTTCAAGTATATAATTATAAAGGATTTTTATTTTTTCTTCATCAGTTTTTCATTTAGTTAGTTCTATAGACTTATTTTTTAATTCAATAAATATATTGTCTGTTTCATTAATAATACTTTTTTTATCATCTTTGATTTCCTTAATAAAGTTATATTTATTAGGTATTCAATAAATAATTGAATCAGAAATAAGTTTCACTTTTTTATAATCTGTAATAAATCAAGCATTAGGATTATTTTTTTGCATAAAAATAATAGACTCTTTAGGATTTATTCAATTAAATAATAAGTCTCTTTCTCTAAGGCTTTCCCAGTCTTCAAAAGTCAAAAATTGATCAAAAATAATAGTATACCATACTCAATCTTCTTGTATTATAAAATCATCATTATATAGATAGTGTTTAAATCAAGTTAATTCTTTATTTTTTTCAATTAATTCTTTATTCTTTTTTTCTTTTGATTCTAGTAATAATTTAAATTGTTTTTCATATTCTTCATTAGATTGTACTTTTTTTCCTCAACTAGAAACATTATCTGGCTTTATATTATTTTCTTTTAAATACTTATCTTTTAGTCTAGATTTCAGTAAACTATTTATATCTACTTCTTTTTCTTGTAATTTTTGTATTCTAAGGTCACTAAGAGTTTTAATATCTCATATTAGATCAACTTGTTGACTTGTAAAATCTTTTTTATCTAAAAGTTCTTCAATTTTTTTACTAAAATTTTCATAAAAAGTTATTTTTTGTTCCTTGGTTTTTAATTTTTGTTCTGTTTTTGCAGAAAACTTTGTAAACCAATTGCTTGCAACAGAGTTTATACTATTATCTGCATAAGATGTAGCTACTAATAAAATAGCTAAAACAGAAGATGTAATTATTGTTTTTATCATAATATTATTTGTTTAAAAATATAGCTTTATCTAATTGATTATCAAATCAGTTATTTTTGTATTTTTCTATATCAAACTCTAGTTCTAAAGTAGGAGTAATTCATATTCAGTCTATACCTGTTTGCGTTTTTCATGTAAACCATTTTGCAATTGTATACTTAAGAGATGATCAATCTACATAAGGTTTAATTGCTTGAACTGATCATTTTCAGTATGTTTTTGTTCAAATTAGTTTTACATCTTTGTAATAGTCTTTTATAGTTCCTATCATTATTTCTGAAGCTGATGCTGTTCCAGAGTTTTGTAATATAAAAATTTTGTATTTACTAAAATCTATTAGATTGTATCATTTTGAAGTATAAGATTTTTCAAAATCTGGATATTTTACTACTGCTGTATTTTCTCATTTTTCAACAAAATATGATAGAATATTTGCTACCTTATGTAGGTATCCTCATCAGTTGTTTCTTAGATCTATAATTATTTTATCAATGTTTTTATTTTTATTTATCTCTTCAATTGCTCATTTGAAGTCCTTGTCTACATTTTCTCAAAAACTTTTGATTTGTATATAGTAAGTTGTTGTGTTAATAGATTTGTGTTCTACATCTTTTAAAACAATTTTTGCTCTAGTTACTTCTACATCAAATATCTTATTATTTCTTTTAATAGTAAGAATTACTTTTGAACCAGCTGGTCCTTTTATCCATGTAATTACTTCTCTAAGAGAGTTGATGTTTGTTACTTCTTTTCAATCAACTTTTAATACTTGGTCTCATCACATTAGTCATGCTTTTTCTGAAGGAGATCATGGTATTGGAGAGACTATTTTTAATTCTCAAGGTTTAAGCATATCTACATAAGAACCTATTCATTCATAGTTTCAAGCTAGAGAATCATAAAAAGTTTGTGATTCTACTGGTGGAAAGTAAACAGTAAATTCATCTTCAATTCAAGAAGTAAGTCATTTTATTGCTGAATCTAGTAATTTTGATTCATTAATTGAATTTTTATCATAATGTAATCAAGTCAAAGTACTATAAACATCTTTTAATATTCTTATTTTTTGATTAACATTTTTATCTGTTGAAGTAGAATATATATCTACTGTTTCATTTTCTAATAAGTTTGATACTCTTTGTAGATCATTTTTATTAGTATAAGTTTTTTGTAATTGTTTTTTTGTTTTTTTATCATCTATATCTATTCAAAATATTTTTTCTGATAATCTGTAAAAACTCCGAGAATTTAGTTTTTTATTTTTTCAAATATTTAACTTAGGGTTTTTTATTAAATCTAAGTATATTAGTTTTTTTAATGAGTCTTCAAGTTTAGTTCATTTTTCTACATCTTTATAATTTACATTTATGTATTTGTAGCTACTTGGTACAGTTGTTTTTCATTTTTCTGCAAAAAAGTTAAATATTTCTTCTGTACTTACTTTGTATTCATAGTTTTTATTTATTTTTACACTATCTATTTTTATTTTCTGCTTTGCATATGCAGTATTTATACTAAATATAAGAATAAATAACAATATACTCAATACTTTTTTCATTTTTTTTATTTTTTTGTTATATTTTAAATTATTTTTGTCTTAATACTTCTATTCATCAAAAAGGATATATGGTTCATATAAATATTAATCCTAGTCAAATAAGCATTATAATAAAGTAAGTTCATCATCTTCATAAATATTGTTCAGCCCATACAAAATTTCAAGTCCAAGATTTTACAACTCTTCTATACTTCAGAATTGCAATTCAAGCACTTATAAATAGTAGAGAATATATTAGTTTTATAAACATTTCGTAAGAATTAATTGTTATTTATATAATACTTAAAAATATTATATTTTTTACTGACACTTAGTCAATTAAAAAATAATTTTATTTTTTCTAATTACTATTTTCAGATTCATTTAAATAATTTATAAATAATGGATCTGGGGATACTGCATTTTCTAAAAAGGTTTGAGTACACTTATGTGTATCATATCAGCAATGTGATAGAGTAAAATACATTGGTCAGTCATTAAGTACTGAGCTTGTAATTGTTGCTCAATTATCTTTTCTTGTTACTAGAAGGGTTTGATTATCAAAATCAAGGAAGTAACGTTTTCAGTAACGAAGATGGCTAAACTCACAACCACTACTATCTACTTCTAAATAATATTTTCAAGAAGTAAAATTTTCCTTTGAAGTAAAACTTGGTACTCATCATTCATGACTATAACTTATTAGAGTATTATATGATACTCAATGTCATTCATTTCATCTAAAAGAGGTATTGTGAATAAATAATCACTCCATATTGTAAAGGTTTATATTATTAGCACTACATATATTTACAGCTCATCCATTTATTCATCTACATTTCCATTCATAAGTTTTACCTGGTCAGTGATCAATATTATTTCTAGCTAGTCAGCTTTCGCATAAGTTTGTAGTTGGAAAAACTTTAAAGTCTCATCAAGTAGCTATTCAACAAATTCAATCAATTCAACTTACTAA
>CAYFPB010000100.1:0-4712 GCA_964344895.1 uncultured Candidatus Peribacteria bacterium
GTAAAACTAAATATTATTTTTTGTTAATTTTTCACGCTGGAAAGAAAATGACCATAAAAAATATTAGTTATTTTTTTGCACTAGAAAACAAAATATGATAAAATATAATTAGTTATAAATGTAAGAAAATTATGACACCTGATAATCCACAAATAAGTGAAATAAACTGAAAAGAAAATAGTGGTAAAAATGATAACTTAAATAATCCTGATTTAAGTGATTTTGTTGTGGAAAATTACCCTGATGAAGTAGAAAAAGTAGAAGCTAAAAAACAAGAAAGTAAAAATCAAACAATAATTGAAACAAAAGATGAAACTATATCTTTACAAGATGAAGTTTTAAAAAATATTGAAAAAATGCCTAATACTAAAGAAGTATTTGATAAGCTAGTTCAAACAATATTAAAACAATACATAGATAAACTAAATAGTCATGAATGAGTAAATTTAAATATAGAAGATATATACTATGATGTAGTATCAATCTTTGAAAACCTTGAAGACTCTATTTGATTTGATAATATTTTTAATTGAAAAATAGATATAATTAATAATAACTTTTTATTACCAAAAGAAAAAGGTATTAGACTAATATCTCTTGCAATAGATACTAGTCTATTCCCTGAACAAGAAAAAAGTAATGAAGTAACAAATACAGATATAGAAAATGCATTTATTATTCTAGAATCTGGTATAGCTACCCTTATAGACATATCTCAAAATTCTACAAAAGAAGAAATAAAACAATATATTGAAGAATTTAAAAACCTACCTGAAATCAAAGAACTACTTGATAACAACAATGATCTAAATCTGCTTTTTACTGATGTATTACCAAATATAGCTAATACTTTAGATAAAGAAGAAGTAAGTAATAACTTAAAAAACTTCTTAGAAAATACAAAGGATAATATTGTATTACTTGCTAATCATATAAAACAAGAAAATATTACAGATCATAAACTACTTTCAGAAGCAAAATTAAATATATTAAATAATATTTGAAGCTTTTCTAATACTTTGATAAATAAAGAAAATATTCAAATTTTTATTGATTGTAGTAAAAAATTAGAAATAATTCAAAGTAATCCTATACTTAAAGAATCTTTCAATCTACTTAATTCAGAAAAACTAACTCCAGATGATAGATTCCTTCTTGCTAAGGAAATTTTTAATTGAGTAGAACTATTCTCAAGAAAAAACTTAGAAGAAAAAGATGTGAATGAATATTTAAATAATCTAATAGTAATTGTTTCAGATTTTTGAGAAAAAATCTGATGAGAAGAAACTGTTAACTTTATAAATAAAATCATTTGATTAAATACAAACAAGTCATGAGAATCTCCAGAAATAGAAATAAAAAGTAGTAAAGAATTAGCTAAACTATTATGGGATAATAAAGATAAAATAGGAGTAGTTATTGAAAAATACTATACTGATGAAATAAAAACTATCGATGATTTAATTAAATTTTTAATTGATTCTTGAACAATCAAAGAAAATGTAGAAAAGGCAAAAGGAAAACTTATAGAAAAAATTAGAAAAATAATAAATGTAAATCTGGAAGAGATAATTATAGATGTAAGAGAAGAGTATGTAAAATATGAAGAAGAAAATAAAATAGAAAAAAAAGATGAAGAATGTGATGATTTAGAAAAAATAGAATGTAGAACTGACTTTATATCTCGTCTTACTGTAGAAATTCAAGGTGAATTAAAAAATACAATAAAGGATAAAATAAAAAATAAAGAAAATAATAACTTAACAAAAGAAGAACTAATAGATATTACAAAAACTGTAGTAGTTGATTTTTTAAATAATAATCCAAAAGAATTTATAGATTTTTTAAAAGATTTATGAATTAAAATAGAAGATAGTAATCAAGAAAAATTAATACTTGATTTTTCAAAAAATATACTTAAAAATACTAAGTTTTTAGAAATAATTAACAAAATAATTAGCTCTATCTGAGATAATTTGAGTGATTCTAAAAATATAGCTGATGATATAATAAAACTCCTAGAAGAGTCTTGAGGTGATTTCTTGAATAACTACTTATTAAACAATACAAATGATACTATTGATTTCTGAGTAGATTTCTTGTATTCTAGACTATTAAACAATCCAGAAAATATAAAACAATTTTTACTAATAATAGACAAAAATACAGCTGCTAATTTAAAAATTGATGAATCAAATTATCATAAACTACTTGATATAACAAAAACTCATCTAAATCCAGAAAAATTAAAGAGTTTTTTAAAAAGTAACTATGAAAAAATTATTTCTTGATGACTAAGTGAAAAAGGTGTTAATGATTTGTGACTAGAGTTATATGATCTAATAGATAATAAAAGTGAGTTTCTAACTCAAATAATTCAGAACTGTGAAATAGACACTGAAGAGAATTGTGAAACTCCAGAATGATTAACAGAAATAGATAATATAGATACTGATAAAGCTATAGATTTAATATATGAAACTCTAGAAAATTCTAATAGTGCTCAAAATCTAAAACTTATAAATACTATTTTTGAAAAATTCTGACTAGAAAATTTAAAAGAAATAAACTTGCTATGACAAAGTCTATGAGAAAATATTTTACTCTTCTTTAATGCTATAGATAAAGAAGATTTTAAAGATATTCTAGCTATACATAAATCTAGTATTTTAGAACTAGTTAACAATTGAGACTCTACTAATAAAGGTCAAATTCTAACTGATATATGAGTAGATATTTTAGCAAGAATTGATACTGATTTACTTCAAAAAGAATTATCAGATAATCAACTAGAAAAATCAGAAAAAGCATGACTTTTTCTGACAGATGAATTAAAACAGATTATCAATTCTGAATCAGTTGAATGAGTAGATATTTCTATAAAAGGTATGGCCAAAAAGCTCTATGAGCTTCATACTCTTCAAGAGTCTGGATGGACTGCTACAGAGGCTCAATGAGAAAATATAAAACTATACTGAGAAAAGCTTTTTGATACTATTGCTAAACTCCTAGAAAAAGTAGGTCCTGATTATTTAGCTATATTATTAGAGTGATGAGATACTGAAGAATCTAAACCTAATCCTCTACTTGAAAAATTTATCATGAACTTTTTATCTAACAACTTGTTATTCTCAATAACTCATGGTGGTACTCTAACAAAATGAACTCCAGTAGAAAAATCAAGATATATTTCTAAATATTTTCTAGACAAAGATAATAGAGATGACTTTTGAGATACTTTGAGAGATTTTTATAAGTAGAAACTAAAAAGTAGTAAATATTTCATATTTACTACTTTTTTATTAACATTTTCTTTTAATTTATCATCGTAACACTAGCTGTTCTCCATGCTTGAAAATTAGTTACAGATGCATTATACCAATCATTATTTGAAAATTGAATATTATCTCATACATTTAAATACATAGTAAATGTTCAAGATTTTTGATGATATCATTCTCAATTAATTTCATTAAGTAAATTCATTCTTTCAGTTCAATTAACAAGAACTTTTGCATCAACTCTTCATGAACCTGAATCACTAATTGTATTCAAAGATATCATATATACTCAAGCTACTGTAATATTTATCCTATCATTACTCCATACTAATCATCATCTAGATGTTTCAGTATAAAAACTATTTGCTATTCATGCTCAATTAGTATTTGTTGGTGAACCAAAGATATGTGGTTGCCCCTGAGCTTTAATTACTCAATTTACATCTAATTTAGCTGTTGGGGATGTTGTTCAAATACCTACTTGCCCTCCCTTATCTATTCTCATTCTTACTCAAGCTGATACAGCTCAATGATGAGTATGAAAATCTATTGATTGACTATTATGATTATTTGTATCTCTTTCATTATTTATTACTATTCAAGCATAAGATCAATCATCCATTCATAAACTTAATGATGAAGGTACATTTGAAATTGCATGAGGAAAATCAAAGCTTTTATTTATTCTTGTTTCTCATACATAATTATTTCATACTGATAAATTTCCATTAATATCAACTTTTCAAGCATTAATTGTCATAAGATCCTTATGATCCCCCCAATCATAAAATCTCAGTTCATCAAATGCCATACGATGAAATCAACCGTGTGCTTCTAAATTTAAATAACTATTAGCTAAACTAGCATTTCAAAACTTAGCCCATCATCACTCAACATGTAATTTTTGAGATGGAGTTATTGTTCAGATTCATACATTACCATTATCAATTATACTCATTTTAACTCCTTCATCATCATCTCAGTTTCATACTGTATAAAAATCAACATAGTCTCATCTTCATGTTTCCCATCCTGGAATTATAAGCTTTGTATTACCAATTCAATCATCTAACCATGAGTCAGATCATGATAATATTCAATTTGTAGATCAATATCATACATTTATAGATCATGCTACATGTAATTTTGCACTAGGATTTGTTATTCAAACACCAATATTCCCACTACTCACACTAATTCCTCATAACTTATTATTAACATCCTGATACCAGTTAGCAGTAATACTATCTCAGCTACTTACTGTGGAGTCTGTTGTTGAGGTTATGCTGGCAGCATAGGCTACTCAGAATGTTGTTAGTCAGAATCATAGTCAGAATAAGATTCACTTTTTAAGTGGATTTAGAGTTTTCATATTAATTTTTTGTTAATTTTTCACGCTGGAAAGAAAATGACCAAAAAGATTTGCAATTA
>CAYFPB010000101.1:0-4655 GCA_964344895.1 uncultured Candidatus Peribacteria bacterium
TTTAATTTCCTCCCCTGACAAGGGGAGGTGCCCAAAGGGCGGAGGGGTTACTTTTATATTTTTTGGGGGTGATTTTTTCACGTTGAGAAGAAAAGAGCCGTTTTTTTAATAAAAATGTTCTCTAAGATAGAGAACTTTTACTATTTCTTTCATAAAATCTTACCTATAATCCCCTTAAAACCTGTTTTTAATCATTCTGATTCTAGGTTTGTTTCTATTGTTTCTAATATTTTTTGTTTTTCTTCTTTTGATCTTTTTCTCATTCTATCAATTATAGTATACTGAGTCATCTTCATTCAAAACATTCAGAATATATATATTTTTAGATATTGTTTTAGATATATAGGACACATTATATTAGAATACATAGCACTGATTCAATCACATGTTGTAAATACTTTTACAGTTTTTCATGGTAATAATCATTTTGGCATAGGGTTTCCTTTTCTATACTTAAATGCAAATCATGCTGTAAAATTAGTATCTATAAAGTTTTTCAGTATTGCTGGCATATATCACCACCATATAGGAAAAATAAATACTATCTCATCAGCCCATTTTATACTTTTTTGTATTCTTTCCCTATTTGGATCATCATAAAGCTTTTTCATATCCTGAAACTCCAAATATGGCTGATAGTTTTTCTTTTTATACAAATCTAATACCCTAACCTTATCCCCTAAATCCTGACTTTTTTTCTTATAAGTATTAAGTATCTCATAAGTAAACCCCTTAGAACTAGGTTGAGCTATAACTATTAATTTTCTCATTAATTTTTATTATTATAATAATACTAATTCCCTTATAACTATATTTTTAATTTTTACAAGTTTTTTAATCTTGACTTTTATTTTACTATACTTATAATAATATAACTTAGAAAAAGGAGAAAATAATATGGAAAAAATTATGTTATTTACTGGTACAGTAGAACAAATAAGCAGTAGAGATAATAGTCCAGACATAGCCTTTAATAATACTAAAACTAAATTATATTATTGGTTGGAAGGAAACAACAAAGATAGTTTTTGGAATAAGTTATTAAAAAAAATTAAATTTGATATTATTTCAATTGAAATTGTAAAATCTAATAAAGTTTATACAATTACTGGTGATAATGATTGGGCTACTACAATTAAAGTAACCCTTAAGCCTATAGCAGAATCTAGCTATGATAAACTGATTGCAAAATATGGAGAGCAAGAAGTAATTGATAAAATTATCTTTATGCTTGAGGAAGCAAAAAAACTTTAAGTTTTTTAAAAATCACTTTATATGGAGACATATAAAGTGATTTTTTTAAATCTTATCTTTTTTTCTTACTACTAACACATAATATAATACAGGTACAACAATTAATGTCATGGTACTTCAGACAAATAGTCAGAAGATGATTGTGAATCATAGTCATGACCAGAATTCATCTTGTAGAGCAAGTGGTAAAACTCAGAAAACTGTTGTTAGAGTTGTTACAATTATTGGTTGAAGTCTGGATTTTCAGGCTACAATTATTTGTTCTATATAATCTACTTTAGTCGAGTGTTCTTTTTTATATAAAATACCTTTATTTATTCTATCAATAAGTATTATTGCATCATTTACAACTATTCAAGTAAGAGCTATAAATCAGATAGCAAATGGCATACTGTAAGGATTTCAGGTAAGATATAATCAAATATTTACTCATAATAATGCAAGTACAATTGAGTATAATACAATAACAGGTTGTTTATATGAATTGAACTGAAAAACTAGTATTGAAAAAATCAGAAAAATAGAAATAAATAGTGATTTAATAGTTGAAACTATTAAGTCCATATTTTCTTGAGACTCTCATGATTTTATAAAACTAATTCATTCAGGATAGTTATATTTTTCTACAAACTCATCAAGCTTTGGTTGAACATCAGTAGGTAAATATCACTCCTCTACTTCACTTCAAATAGAAATAATTATTTTACCGTCCTCTCTTGTAATAGCATCAACAGATTTTCTAAATTCAAAATCAGAAAAATCTCAAACTCTTACTTTTCAAGCCTTAGTAAGTACTTCTATATTTTCTATATCATTTGGCGTTAAAGATTCTTCAAAATCCTTAAATAACACCTTTATTTCATTATCTTCGAACTCTGATTTTATACTTCAAGATTTAATACCATTAGTATAAAAATACAATTCTCTAAGTATATCATCCTGATTTAATCATATATTACTAAGTTTATCCTTATCAAAAGTAAATATAAATTGTCATGGTGAATCAGACGATGATGATATAATATTTTTTGATCAAGCAATAGTTTTTAAGTGATTTTCAAAATCCTCACTAACACTTTTAAGTACATCAAATCTTTTAGCTGAATCAGAAACAAGTTTTACTCATACAGCTGAACCTGTTGGAGGTCATCATTTTAAAGCAGCAACTGAAACTTCTAATCATTCAGATCTTAAACGAGCTAAATCTTTATTTACTATATCTTCTACATCATAAACAGTTCTTAATCATTCCTTTTTTCTGATATTTCTTTCTATCAAATCTACATATACAGATATAGAATTTTTACTTATAGCCACATAATAATTATTTATTTCTTTTACTTTACTTAATGAGTTATCTATAGGAGTAATATATTTACTCATATATTCTTCATCTACTCAAGCTTGTCCTTTTATAGTTATATTTATTACTCATTCATCTGTACTAGGGAAAAGCACAAACCCAATTTTTGGAGAAAGAGTTACAAAACTTGTTATAAGTAAGATAACTGGAATTAATATAAATGAAATTTTTAGTAGAGTATTTTTTAAAACCTTCTCCAATATTACTTCATATATATGTCATATTTTATGTAATATATTTTCTCTTATAGTTAACTTATCTATATTTTTTACTTTTTTATTTTTTCTATCTAGTATTAATATTTCTCTATCTATTTTTCTTAAGTTTCTTTCTATCTTTACATCCTTATGGTATATTTCTTCTTTTTTCATTAATTTTAAGAATAAAGCTGAAGATAGAGTTAAGGATAATATTAAAGCAGCAAGTAGAGTTGAGAAAACTGTAATAGGTATGAATGATAAAAATTTTCAAATAACACCTGGTAAAAACATTAATGGTAAAAAAGCTACTAAAGTAGTAAATGTACCACTAATTAAAGGAGATTTAAAATCTCTTATAGCTATCATTATTGCTGATTTTCTAGAAAATCACAACTTCATTTTTTCACTAGCTCATTCAATAATTACTATAACAGTATCAATTGCTATTCAGAGAGTTAATACTAAAGAAAAATTGGTTAAGAAGTTTAGACTTAATCATAGAGTATCAAGTACAATAAAAGTAACCATAAAAGCTAGAGGTAATAATAGTGATGCAATTATTCACTCTCTAAAACCTACAAAAAACATAATAGTAATAAATACTAAAACTATAGTTGTTAAAGCTGTATCAGACAAGTTATCATAATCTTCTATTATAGCCTTACTCATATCTTTTGAGTAAATAACACTTAATCACTTAAAATCTGAATCATTATTTAATAAGTCCTCTAATGCTTGTTTTGATCATCTTGAAGCATCAAATACATTTGCTCATACTCATTTATTAAATACAACTGAAATATAATTATATCATTTCATATTATATCCTCACAGTCTCCTTATTTCATCTCAAGGATATTTAGCTTCAAACTCTGCAATATCTTTTAAATATAATTTTGATATACCATTGTCTCTAATTATTATATTTTTTAGATCTTCTAAATTATCTAATTCTCAATCAAATTTAAAATCATAACTCAAATCCCCTACTTTAAAATTTCAAATAGGAGTATCTTTGTTATTTGCTTTTATTGTATTTGAAATAGTAGTAATTGACAATCATAGTTGTTCAATTTTTGTTTTATCTAATAGTACTTCAATAGTATAATCTGTATTTCCATCCCCCTTAGAAGACCATTTAAGACTATCAAGTCCTCATATTTCTATTTCAGAAATACCATTTTTTCATTCTAGTTTATTTTTTATTAATTTTGCTTTTGAATATATATCAAAATCAGAAAAATTATTTTTATCTCAATAAATAAGGGCTTCATAAATAAGTGTATTATTTGCACTTACTTCAACTACTGTTGGGTCAGAAGCATCTTCAGGTAATTCTATTTTATCTACTGTATCTTTTATATCTGTGAGAGTATCTCTTGTATTTACTCATGTTTCAAGTTCTATAGTAACAAGAGAAGTTCAAACTGCTGATGTTGAATTGATTTTTTTGATTCAATCTATATCTTCTATCTCTTTTTCTATTTTTTCAGTTATTAAAGAATCCATAGAGACTGGATTGACTCATGGATAACTAACTGCAACATTAATTATTCAAAATTTTATATCTGGTGCTGATTCTTTTGGTATTGTATACAACGAAAAAGCTCATGCTATTATTATTAAAATAATAAACAGGAAACTTGTTCTTATATTGTTTATCCAAAAGCTAAAAAAACTAGGTAATAGACTTTCATGTTTTTCATTTATTTTCTCCATATATATTTCATTATTATATTTCTTCTTTTATTTTAGCATATTTTCTATATTTTATCAAAAAATTACGGTCATTTTCTTTCCAGCGTGAAAAATTAACAAAAAATAATACTTAGTTTTAC
>CAYFPB010000102.1:0-4622 GCA_964344895.1 uncultured Candidatus Peribacteria bacterium
AGTTTTTATATATTTTTTATACTCACTTTTTTATCTAAATTAAATTTTTAACATTTTTTAATAAAAGCCTTTTACAAAATAAAGTTTTTAATTATACTACTTGCACTTTAAAAACTAATACAAAATATTCATGTTAGAAAACCTGATAAAATCAATATTTGGAGACCCTAGTGAGAAAAAAGTTATGGAGATAACTAAGCTAGTAGATAAAATAAAAGAAATAGAAAAAACTCAAAAAAACTATAGTTTGGAAGATGTTAAAAATAAAACAGCTGAATTTAGGAAACTTTTTGATGGGCTAGATTTTGAGAATGAAGATGATTCTAAAAAAATTCTGAAAATATTAAGTGATATACGTCTGGAAGCTTTTGCTTTAGTTAGAACTACATGTAAACTAATTAATGGAAAAGAGTTTTTATTAGACAACTGAGATAAACTAACTTGGAATATGATTCCTTATGATGTTCAATTAATATGAGGTCTTGCTATACATGAAGGTAATATTTCAGAAATGAAAACTTGAGAATGAAAAACTCTTGTTGCAACTATGCCATCATATTTGAATGCATTAACTTGAAATACAGTTCACATTGTAACAGTAAATGATTACTTAGCAAAAAGAGATGCTAGAGAAATGTGAGTATTATATAATGCCCTAGGTTTAACTTGTGGAGTAATATATAACTCTCAAGAAACAGAAGAAAAACAAAAAGCATATTTTAGTGATGTATTATATGCTACAAATAATGAACTAGGTTTTGATTACCTAAGAGATAATATGGTTGTAAGTCAGGAACACAAAGTTCAATCAAAATTATTCTTTGCTATTATAGATGAGGTAGATTCTATACTTATAGATGAAGCAAGAACTCCCCTTATAATATCAGCTCCTGATAATGAACCTACTAGTAAATATTTAAAATTTGCTCAATTTTCAAAAAATCTAGAAGAAAAAACACACTATAGTGTAGATGAAAAACAAAAAACAGCTGTATTAACAGAAGATGGTATTAAAAAAGTAGAAGAATTATTATGAATTGAGAATATATATATTTCTAATAATTATAATGATCTTCATCATATAGAAAATGCAATTAAAGCTAATGCTGTTTTTGTAAAAGATAGAGACTATCTAGTGAATGAATGAGAAGTAATGATTATTGATGAACATACTTGAAGAGTACTCGCTGGTAGAAGATATTCTGACTGACAGCACCAAGCTCTGGAAGCAAAAGAATGACTTGAAATACAACAAGAATCAAAGACTCTTGCTAGTATTACATTCCAAAACTATTTTAGAATGTATTGGAAACTTGCTTGAATGACAGGTACTGCTCAAACTGAAGCAGAAGAA
Organism: uncultured Candidatus Peribacteria bacterium; assembly: GCA_964344895.1. Lineage (GTDB taxonomy): Bacteria > Patescibacteriota > Gracilibacteria > BD1-5 > UBA6164 > UBA6164. Next base: position 1,355 of record CAYFPB010000102.1, read on the forward strand.
TTCTATAAAGTATATGCTCTAGATACACTTGTAATACCAACAAACAAACCTATAGCCAGAGAAGATAGATCTGATCTATTATTCAAAAATGAAAAAGGTAAATTTGAGTATGTTATAAAATTAATTAAGGAGTTAAATCAAACTGGTCAACCTATACTAGTAGGTACAGTTTCAGTTCAAAAATCTGAATACTTGAGTAGCAGATTAGCTCAACTATGAATAAACCATAGTATATTAAATGCTAAACACCATGAAATGGAAGCTGAAATAGTAGCTAAAGCATGACAAAAATGAGCTATTACTATAGCTACAAATATGGCATGAAGAGGTACTGATATAAAACTTTGAGAATGAGTAAAAGAACTATGAGGTCTAATTATTCTTGGTACTGAAAAACATGAAACTAGAAGAATCGATAACCAATTAAGATGAAGATCTTGAAGACAAGGTGATCCATGAATGACTCAATATTTGATTTCTCCAAATGATGATATAATGAGAATATTTGGTTGAGACAAACTTTTCTCAGCATTTAACTCTCCTATATTTGCTTCCCTACCTGATGATGAACCTATTGCTCAAAGCGGTATGTTAACAAGAAAAGTTACATGAGTTCAAAAACAAGTAGAATGACATAACTTTGATGCTAGAAAACATATACTTGAATATGATGATGTAATAAACCAACATAGAATGATTATCTATTCTAGAAGAAATAAAATTCTAAATGCTGAAAACATAGATAATGATATAAAAACGATGCTTGTTAATCAAGTAAAATCTCTTGTATTAGCTGAAGCTGGTAAAACAACCTTAGAGGAATGAATGGATAAAAAAGCTATTATTTCAAAAGTTAATGAATTTTTATGAGTACAAGCTATAGATGATACAATTGAAAATGATGATATTAATGGTATGGATGATGCAAATAGTATAGCTGATTATATAAAAGACATAGCTCTTGAAGAACTAGAAAAAATTAAAAAGAAAATACCAAATATAGAAGATTTTTATAATATTGAAAGAAGAATTGTTCTTCAGTCTATAGATAGATTATGGATGAGACATATTGATGCGATGAGTGCCCTAAGAGAAGAAGTAGCTTTTGAAGGTTATGCTCAAAGACAACCTCTTGTTGTATACAAACAAAAAGCTTTTGAAAAATTTGAAAACTTAATGCATGAACTAGAATACAAGGTTGTAAAATCTGTTTTCTCTATTAATCAAGCCATTGAAATAGAGCAAGTTAATCTTGCAAACCAAGATCTACAACGTCATGATGTTTCTCTTCAAGATAACACATCTATCAAAAGAGAGGCTCCAAAAGTACAATATGCTGAAAATCCTTTAATGAACAATCCTAATAGTGAAAGTTCTGGTAAAGTAAAAATCAGAGTATAAAAAAAAGTTTAGCGAATGCTAAACTTTTTTTGTTATCTATTAATAAAGAAAAATAAATAATATGGAATATATAAGTCTTCTCCTTGCTTTTTTAATTCTGATTTAGTAATTATTATACTATTTACATTATTATATTGTTTATTAAAATTTTTTATAGCAACAGGAACTTTTTGTACTTTATTTCTATATTTTACTTCTATTGGCAATAAGCTATTTTCTTTTTGTATTACAAAGTCTATCTCACTTTTTGATATAGTTCTATAAAAATAAATATTATCTAATACTTCATTTGTTGATAATACATTATATATTATATTTTCTATTATATTTCAAGGAACTAGTTCTAAACTTTCATATTTGTTTTTTAATATATTATTTAATGTTCATATATCATTTACAAATACCTTTGGCATTTTTGATAATTCTTTTCTTATATTTGTAAAGTAAGGTCTAATAAATCTAAATATGTAAGTACCTTCCAATATATCTATATATCTATTTAATGTTTCATAATTTAGATTTAAGCTATTTGCTAACTCTGATTTATTAACTAGATTTCAAACTCAATCAGATAATAATTTTATTAAATTATTAAAAGATCATATATTTTCTATTTTCATAAAAGATATAATATCTTTTTTTATATAAGTTGATACTATTTCTGTTAAAATTATTTCTTTTTCTTTTATATTACTACTAATACATACTTCAGGGTATCATCAGTAATTAATATATTCTAATAAATATTTTTTTATATCTTCTTTATAAATGGAATCAATATATTCTAATTCTTCAAAATTAAGTAAGTCTATTTTTTTGTACTTATTTTGGGATTTATAATTTATATATTCAAAAAAACTTATATGTCATATATAAAAATCTATTTTTCTTCACGTTAAAAATTCTGTATTTTTTGTAATTTCTAAACTACTTGATCATGAAACAATAAATTGTATATTTTCTTTAAATTCATCAAAAAGCACTTTCATAAATAACCCCGCCTGTTTTATATATTGAAACTCATCTATAAATATATATATTTTTTTTTCTGAATCAAATTCTAACTGATCAGTTAAATATTTAGAAAAATACCTAACATTTTCAAATATAGGATTTCCTAATTCCCTATCAACTGAAAAATACATTGTTTGCTCCCCTCTTCCATCCAATTCTTTAATTATTTGCTTAATTATTGTAGTTTTTCATACTTGCCTTGGTCACTTAAGCACAATTATTTTTTCCTTTCATAACCAATATTTTATATCAGATAATATAGTTCTTTTTATCATTTTTATTACTTTACTATATAAAAATCAAGATAATTATAACATATAACCATATAAAAATCAAGTAAAAAAAAGTTTAACGAATGCTAAACTTTTTTATCTAAAATAAAATTTGTATGCCTTATTCCATGATCAATAATACGAATTATCTAAAATACAACAACCTCACCCAGCTCATCATTCTCACCAAAAAGATAAATATTTTCTATTATCTCAAGAAATTGTATTAGAAGGCCAACCTGATTGAGATCATCAAACATGTGTAGAATAATAACTTGGTATTATCCGAGTTGAGTAATTTCATGGTCATCATTTCCATTGATGTTTTGTATAACTTGATAACATTCAACAAAAAGTATTTCAAGATGTAGGTTTATAGTAATCAATATTTGATCACATTATTAACATTGTTTCTGTTGCAATATTTTGCCACCTACTACAGTTAATTGAAAAATTTGAATCTCAATATACTCAAGAATCTGTATTTCCATATAAATATGAATCTCAATCATTTTCTGTAAACAATGTCCATCCTCATCCATCTGTTGTCATATCACAATATACTTCAAATGCAGGATTTG
>CAYFPB010000103.1:0-4548 GCA_964344895.1 uncultured Candidatus Peribacteria bacterium
GAAGAAACCTTGTTTTTTATATTTTTTTTCATAATAAAGCTACTATTTGTTCTAAATCAATATTTTCTGAACTAATCAGTTGTTTTAAAATCTTATTTTGTAAGTCATTTTTTAATGAAGCCTTTGTTTTTGGTCATATTATACCAGCTCATAATTCATCTTCTGATTTAATTATATTTTTTTCAATTTGATATTTTATAATACTTTGCTTTGTTTTATCTCAATATATTGCAGTATCTTTATATTCAAAATATCATAAATCTTTTAATAAAATTTGTAAATCTCTAACTCTATGAGATATTTCTCAGAACTCTGAATTAGAGATATAATTTATTTTTTTAGTTGCTTTACTTATAGATAATTCTTCAAGTCTTTTATATTTTTGCTCTAAAGCTTTTTTTCTTTCAGCTTCTTTTCTTTTTTCTTCCTCTATCCTAAGTTTTTCTAATCTTTCAGCTTCTTGTTTTTCTATATATGTATCATATTCCTGTTTTAAAGTTTTTCTTGTCTTAGGTCAAAAACTTCAAGCTCAAGCACTATAAACATACTTTACTATTCATTTCTTTACTTGAAAATCATATATTGGATCAATTGTATCTTTTTTTACTCAAGTAATTTTTCAATTATAATAACCTAAAGTTTTTAATACTTCTTGTAGTTTTTTAACTTCTTTAATACTATTAACTGGTCCATCAAAAATATTTAATTCCTTTTTTTCTATACTTACTTTTGTTTCTACTTTTTGTACTTTATCAAACTCTCAGTTTAAATATTTTTTTAGAAATAATTTTCTTGTTGTTCATCACCAATATCAAGCTCAATATGAGTTAGGTCATTTTATTAACCTATTATCTATTTGAAACTTATATACAGTATTAATTAATTCATAATCATAAACTCAATCGACTTTTCATTTATAATGTCAAGTTTCTTTAAGTAATGTTTTTAGTTTTTTTACATACTTAGGATTACTTCCTTTTCATAAGCCTATTTCAAATATAGTTGGTATAGTTTTTAATCATTTCGTAGCCCATTTTGGAGAAGCTACTGAATGATAATCTATTGTAACTTTTGCATTTTTTGAAATAATTTCTCATTTAATTTTTCTTTTTCCCCAATATAAAGCTCTTCTTAATCATTCATCTCAATATCATACCCATACATCAATTCTATCATGACTATATCATCTATTTCATGCTGAAACAATAGCTCATCATCTATCTGACACTTCTCATACACCTAGTCATTCTAAAAATATCTTTGTTCAGAATCTATATATTTTAGGTGCAGCTAGCATTCATGAAAATACCCTTTTCCCTGATGCTCATCTAATACCTTCTCAATTAAGCCTTTTTTCTGCTTTATAATTACCAGTTAAATAGTAATTTTGATTTGGTAATGGAGAATAATAAGCTGTTACTACAAAATATCATGTATTTTTAGCTTCAGCTTTTGCAATAAAATTTGGAAAAAGGATTGCAATAATTAATATTACTCAAAGTACTTTTTTCATCTATTTAAATTTATTTTATTATTATATCAGATATATTTTAGCATAAAAAAAAGAAAAAAGCTAATTTTATAGCTTTTTTCTTGTTAAATATTTGTTAAATAATACTTTTTAAGTATTTCAACTTCTTCTTTTTCATTTTATTTTTTGTTTTATTAGCATGTATATCAAGTACTGTTCTTAAATCTTTTCTATATTTCATAGCTAAAGACGAATCACTACTTCAATATCTCTTTTTTATAATTAAAGAGATTTTATCTTTTACTTTTTCAAGTCACTTTTTTACTTCACTTGATAATACTACATCCTCATCCAATTTGTTATCTTTTTTCTTAAATATTCATCCTCAAAAATCTTTTCTTAATGCAGCATATGTTCTAGCTCAAAAGAATCATGCTGAAGGAGAATTCTTACTACTAACAACATTATTTTCTACTTGATATTTTATAAAATCATCTTTTACACTTACATATTTTCAGTCAATTGGTCCTTTGTATATTTTTACTTCTTTTAATAATTTTTGTAATTTAACTACATTTTGAGTTTTTGGATTATCTCCATCAACTGTAAGTTTTGCATATTTTATTACAGGTGATTCATCAAACTCAATACTTACTTCTCTTAAATCTGGTACAATTTTTCATTTCACCTTTCTTTTCCCCCATTTTAAAGCTCTTCTTAATCCTTCATCTCAATACCCCATCCATATATCTATTCTATCATACTCATATCATCTTTCTCATGAATTAACTATCGCTCATCATCTATCTTCAACTACTCATATTCATAATCATTCAAACTCTATTTTTGTTCCATATACATAGTTTCTTGGTGCGGCTAATACTCAAGCAAATACTTTTTTCTTACTGGCTGTTAATTTTCATTCTCAATTAAGTCTTATATCTCATCTATAAGATCAAGTTGTATATCTTTTTTGTCCTGGTACTGGTGAATAATAAGCTGTTATATAAAAATATCTAGCATGTGTTGCTGGCTTATCCATCTCTAAATATTTTTTCGTAACTTCATCAAACTTATCTGGATAGTTTTCTCTTAATGATTTAAGTGTTTGTACTCAAAAGTACCCTGCTCAATAATCATTATTATTCTTAATTAATCCTACTCTTTTTTGATAGTCTAGAAAATCTTTTTCAACACTTTTAAAATTACCATCTATTTCTCAATCATAGATTCAAAATTCTTTCAATGCAAATTGCATTTTTCTTATTTTTTTAGCATTAGCCCCTGAATGTATTTGAGTTTCAAGTGTTGGAAACGGATTAGCAGCATATACTTGAGTATTACCACTAAAACCAAAACCAAACATGAATGTAATCATAAATATAAAACCTTTTAGTAGTTTCATAATTTTTGTTATAATAATTATAAGTGCAAATATTATAGTGAATTCTATTTTAATGCAAGAAAAAATAGTCAAAATCTTTTGACTATTTTTTTGTAGTATTTTTAATATAAAATTACTCTCCAGCTCCTACTACTACTTTTGCATGTCTTAAAACCTTATCTGCTAAATAATATCATTTTTCAAATTCATCAAATATAACTCACTCTTTTTGTCATGGAACTGTTGTCATTACATCATGTTTATGTGGATCAACTTCTTCTCATATTGAGTTAAAAGCTTTTACTCATAGTGAATCTAGATCTTTTTCTAGTTTTGTAATTAGAGATGTAATACCTTCATACACAGGTCAGTTTTGCATTTCTTCTGGTGTATTTTTTATTATTCTTTCTAAATCATCTACCCTTGGTAGTATTTTTTTAAAAATATCTTGTTTAAGAAAAAATATCATATCTTGCTTATCACGCTCAGTTCTTTTTTTAAAATTTTCGAAATCAGCCATAGTTCTAGCAAGTAAATCTTCACTAGGATTTTTTGCTTCTTCAAGTTTTTCTTCATCTATTTCCCCATCTTCATTTTCTATCTCCTCAAGTTCTTCTTCCATCTCTTCAATTATATCTTTTTCCTCTTGCTTATTTCTATCATCAGTTGTCATATATTTTAAATAATTATAAAAGTAAATTTTATAAAATGGATTATATTGATTATTTTTTAAAATCAAGAAAAAATATATTATAATATTTCAGTTACATGTCACATTTTTCTTCAGTCCTTAGTTTGTTTTTTTCAATAATCATAAAATATCTGTTTTCACATCTCAGTAATTTGTTGTTTTGGGTTATTTGAATCCCTCCAAGGTATTAAGTTGATATCCTCTCATAATAAATTGTCCATTCTAGTACTTTTTAGTAATTCTAGTTTTCAGAAATCTTCATCAAGTATTGCTTTAATAAGTACATTATATTGTGATATATTATAGCTTTCAATTGTTGGATGTCATGAGTTATGTGGACGTGGTGCTAGTTCATTTATAAGAATACTTCAGTTATCCAAAACAAACATTTCCACAGCTAAAAGTCATTCTATTCACATTGACTCAGCTATATCCATAGCTACTTTTTTTGCTTGCTTTGCAATCTGCTTATCTATCCTTGCTGGAGTTATTGTTGTTCTTAATATTCAATCATTATGAATATTTTCAGCTGGTTCAAAAGCAAGCATTCATCAACTAACTCTTCTTCAAACTATTACAGAAATCTCCATTTTATAATCAACTATTTTTTCATAAATAAGCTCTTTTCAACTTAATGTTTCTATAGCTTTTTCTATATCATTTTCACTATAAATTCTTACTTGTCATTTTCAATCATAGCCATCTCTTGCTGTTTTTAATATTCATTCTCATAATTCAAAATGAGCATATTTCAAATCTTGTATATCTTTTATTTCCTTAAAACTTGTTGTACTAGCTCAAGCATCAATTACAGCTTGTTTTTCTGTTAATCTATTTTGAATTAGATGAAATACTCATGAATTAGGTTTTATATTTAATCACCTTGCATTTAATGTATTAAGTAATTGAATTGGTACATTTTCCCATTCCATAGTTACCACGTCAGGTTTTTCTGAAATAAAGGCATCAACATTGATTGACCTATTATAGTATCAATCAGCC
>CAYFPB010000104.1:0-4483 GCA_964344895.1 uncultured Candidatus Peribacteria bacterium
CTTTTGTGTTTTTTTGTGTAAAATTTTCACGTTAGGAAGAAAAGAGCCAAAAAAACTTTAAAAAATAAAAAAAATCTCTATAATAATTTATAGAGATTTTTTTAATTAAAATTTACAGGAAAATGAAAAAAAGATTTTTATTATTTTTGATTATAATTATATTTATAATAACAACTACAACATTTGTATTGATACTAAATTATCTAGATCCATATGAGTATAAATTGATAGGGATTATTTCAGTAACAACAACATTTATTTTGATGGTATCTACATTTGTAACTATAGTGTTGTATTTTTTTAAAAAAATATATTATAGATGAAGAGTATATACACATCATGTGCTTACAAGCTTTAGACAATGATTCTTTCTGTCTTTATATTTGATATCACTGATATTTTTTAATATACTAGGAGCATCACTATTACTTACATGATTGTTATCCTTTATAATATTGATGTTTTTAGAATTATTTATACAAAATTTAGAAAATTAAAAATTTGAAAAATAAAAAATAAGTATATAATACAATTAGATTTAGATAATAATTAACATATTATGCCAACTGTAACTATAGAAAATGTACCAGAATCTTTATATAAAAAAATATGAAAAAAAACTGATTTTAGTAAAATATCAGGAGTTTATTTTGATGGAATGGATTGGTGTCAATATGATGAAGTAATTGTAAATGAAGATGATATAAGTAGTTTAGAAGATATAGAAAAAAATATTTCAAATAAAGATTGAAAAGAATTTTTAAGTAATTTAATAAAATAAGAAATGTATAGTTATAAATTTACAAAACAAGTAGAAAAATTTTTATCTAAACAAGATAAAAATTTTTTGTTAAATTTATATAAAAAATTAGATATTTTAGTAATAGATCCATTTAATAATAGATTAGATATAAAACCTTTAAAATGAATAGAAAATAATTATAGACTAAGGATTTGAAAAATTAGGTTATTATATTTAATTAAAGGTAGAGAATTAAAAATTTATTTTTATAAAGCTTGAAATAGGTGAGATATTTATAAATAAATAATATTATGAGAAAAAACTTATTACATATATGACATAAAGAACTATCTTATGAGATAAGAGAGATAGTAGATGTGGCACACAAAATTGAGTCTTTGGGTAGACAAATATATTGGGAAAATATAGGAGATCCAGTTGAAAAATGAGAACCAATACCAGATTGGATGAAACAAATTGTTTGAGAAGCAGTTAAGTTAGATGAAATATATTGATATTGTCCTACAAGGTGACTTGATGCAGCTAGAGAATACATAGCTTCAAGAAATCCAAAAATAGAAAAGGAAAATATATTGTTTTTTAATGGGTTGTGAGATGCAATAAATAAAATATATAGAAGCCTTTCTTTTGATTCTAGAGTTATATGACCAAACCCAGCATATTCTACACACTCTTCAGCAGAAGCTGCTCATGCAGGATCAGCACATATTACATATTCTCTTGATCCAAATAACAACTGGAATCCAGACCTAGAAGAGCTAGAAAATAAAGTAAAATACAATCCAAATATTGTAGCTATACTTGTTATAAATCCAGATAATCCAACATGAGCAGTTTTTTCAAGAGAAGTACTTGAAAAAATAGTTGATATAGCAAAAGAATATAACTTATTTTTGATATTTGATGAAATATATGAGAGATTAACCTATGAAGAAAAAGATAGGACACTATTATATGAAATAGTATGAAAAATACCAGCAATATCTATGAAATGAATATCAAAAGATATACCATGGCCATGATCTAGATGTGGATGGATAGAAGTATATAATGCAGATAAGGATGAAAATTTTAAAAAATATATAAACTCTATATTGTCAGCAAAAATGCTAGAGGTATGTTCAACAACACTACCACAATTTGTATTACCAAAAATCTATGAAAGCTCTCATTATAAAGAATCATTAAAGCAGAGATTAGATAAATATAGAAATAGAGCTAATCTAGCTGAAGAAATATTATCAGAACTTGATGAAATAACATTAGTAAAACCAAAGTGAGCATTTTATTTATCTATTACATTTAATATAGATAAAATAAATACTACTTTTATTCCAAGTATAAAAGAATATGATATAGAATCATATGTAACTAAATTTTTATCAGGAGTAACTAGGTTTGATAAAAGATTTTGCTACTTTATGTTAGCTAAAACATGAGTATGTTCTGTACCACTTAGTTGATTTAATTCAAGCTTTGAATGATTTAGAATAACTTTGCTTGAAGAAGATGAAGAAAAATATAAACTAATATTAAATAAAATAAAAGAATTTATATTAGAATATAGGAAGTAATCCACCCTCAACTCCCTCCTTTTTAAAAGGAGGGAAAATACAAAAATAATTTATACTTTTTAGATAATGGCTTCCTTTTAAAAGGAAGCTGTCTGAAAGACTGATGGATTATATTAATTAAAAATTATGAATAAAAAAAATTATATAATTACATTGTTTGTATTGCTAGGTTTAGCATTAACTTGAGTAGTTAATGCTCTTTCTGGTGCAGAAAAATGAGCTATACTTGAAAATTTTAAGAAAAAACAATTTGATATGTTATTCGAATCAGACTTGTGAACTTTTTCATCTGAATATAGTGATATATTTGATATATCAAAAAAAGCAAATACCCTAGAAAATATTTGAGAAAAAATAGAAGATAAAAGAGAAAGATTTGAAGGGGAAAATCTAGAATTATATGAAAAAATAACAACACTTGAAAAACAAATAAAAGTACTTAATATAAGTATAAATAATGAAAAAAAGAGAGTTGAAGATATAAATGATACTATTATTAAAGTAAAAAAATCAAGAGATATAAATAAAAAACAGGTAGAAATATTGAAAAACAAAATAAATGAAAATAGAGATGTTTTGCTTGATTATATGGTTTATATATATAAAAAGTGAGACACATTTTATATGTGAGATAAGACAGATAATTTAAAAAGTATTTTACTAAATACTGAGAAAATATCTGAGGTGATTGATGATTTATATTTTAAATGAATTATTCAAGTAGCATGAAAAAAACTTTTAGATAATCATAAAAATTATGTAAAAGAATTATATATGAAAAAAGTACAGTTAGAAAAACAAGAAGAAAACCTTAAAGCATTTAGAAAAAAAGCAATACTTGCAAAAAAAATATTATCAGATAAGAAAAAATTTAAACAAAGAATACTTGATGCATCAAAGGGGAAAGAAGAGTTTTATAAAAAATATATAGAAAATAAAATAGAGGTAGAAAAAGCCGTAAAAATGAAAGCTTTTAAAGAAAGGGTAAAATTTAATATGGTAAGAGATGATATATTAAAGGAATATAATTGTGAATTTATAGATTTAGCAATGGATAATAATGATTTATCAGAGATATCAAAAACATGTATAGATATAAATACAATGATATTAAATGAAGCAAAACTAAAAAAGACAGTTTATCCTGATGAAGAAAATATATTTTCTTGGCCAGTTGATCCAATTAGATGAATAAGTGCATTTTTTAGAGATTCTTGATATAAAAAAGACTTTTGATCAGAACATGATGCTATTGATATAGTGGTATCCCAAGGTACTTCAATCAAGGCTCCAGCAGATGGATATGTTGTAAATATAGAAAAACCAACTGATGATAATTATTCTTACATTGCACTAAAACACAAAGACTGATATATAAGTATTTATGGTCACTTAAGTGAAACATTTGTAGAAAAGTTTCAGTATGTAAAAGCTTGAGAAACTTTTGCTAAAACTTGATGAGAATTTTGAACAGCTTGAGCAGGATTTTTGACTACATGACCACATCTTCACCTGGAAGTATTTAAAGCTAAAGAATACTTAGACCCATTAAGTGTACTTGATTTATCTTATATAAAATATTCAAAACTACATGAAAAATATAAGTTTAAATTTTCTCAAGATTTTAAAAAGAGAAGGTGATATGAATATGAAGCTAGAACAAAAAATTCTAGAGTATTTAGAATTGAGTGAGATAATGAAATTGAGAGACAAAAGTATTTAATAAATACATATGCAGTTTGAACTTTTAATGATTGGCAGATGTGGATAGATGAATCACTAGATGCTAATATCGATCCAAGTTTTGTTATGTGTATTTGATTAGCTGAAACTACTCTGTGAAAATACTTAAAAACTCCATATAATATTTGAAATGTATGAAATACTGATTCATGAGCTACAAGGGTATTTCCAAATGCAAGAAGCTGAGTTTATTGGATGGTTAAGACACTTAATAATAGGTACTTATCACAGTATAATCATATAAATCAATTAAGTAGATATTGAAATAAAGATTTTAGTAAACCTATATATGCCTCAAGTGAAATTAATTGGCATAGAAATATAATAAAATGTATGAGTCATCTGAAATGAACCTATGTTCCAGATGATTATAAATTTAGGCTAGTTGATTAAAAAAATAAAC
>CAYFPB010000105.1:0-4426 GCA_964344895.1 uncultured Candidatus Peribacteria bacterium
AAAAATAGAGTCATTAAATTGAGATGGAACATGAGAAAAGCTAAAAGTATGGAGATGAATGAATATAGAAACAAATATAGAAACTCTGGAAGTAATATGATCAGCAAAAGAGATAAAATGAAAGAAATTAGTAGTGAAATGAGGAATACAGTGAAACTTAGATGTAGAAAAGATGACAATAAATTGACTTACATCATTAACTAGTACAACAATAGTAACATGAGATGTAGAATTAACAGCAGACTGACAATTACAAAGAAGTAATTGTTATAGAAGATGTGCTAGTTATTATAATCTAATGGTATATTGAAACCTAGAAAATAAATGATGGATCTGATCAGATGGAGTTTTTAGAAATACTAGGTTTTATGTACATGTATATGGTGATATGGTAAATAGTTGAGAATTGAGATGATACTATTGAGTAAAATTGAGATGAAGTTTAGAAAATACTTGATCATCTTCATCACGTATATATTTAACATGGCCAAGAATAGATACTTATAGTGATTATATATTATCTTTATGAGATGAAGAAATAAAAGTAACTTGAATTGAATACAAACTGCACCCTAGTTATTATACACAAGAAAATGTATATTGGAGAGTTAAGTGAGTAGATTCTGTTACAGAATCACTATATACAACTAAAAAATGTATAAATGTTGACTGATGTGTAATTTTTAACAAGGATAATCCAGAACCATTTCAATATGCTAATGTAGAAGAAAATAATTCTTCAGAGGACTTTGTTCTTAATTCAGCTTCTGAGATAAATATGTTAGAAAAAGTAGATATAAATGCATGTTATAAGAAAAAGGATGACTATATATCTTACTTGAACTCTGATGAATATAGTAAATGAGACCCTGTTAATCTAAATACTTGAGAGTTCACTTATACTAATACTCTAATGTATCATAATTCAATATGATTCCCATTTGAGTTCAAAGTAACATATAGAAATCAAGTATTATATAACTGACCAATTGGTTACAATTTTGATTATAATTATAATAAATACTTAAGAGAAGATTCTAATTGAGATGTGTATTATTTTGACTGAGCTCTATGAGTATATAAGTTTGCAAAAACTGATACATGATATAGTTACACTTGAAGCTTAAAAGCAGATTTAAGTCAAGAAAACTGAATATATAAAATAAATCTAGATAACACAAAAACTCTAGCTTTTTGAGACAATTTAAGACTATCAAGCATTACTGATAATCATGGTAATACAATGCTTTTTGAGTATAATGAAAAAAATCAACTTGATCATATAACAGATACTCTTTGAAGGCAATATGCATTATGATATAGAGAGAATACTAGACTTGAAGATATACGGGATTTTAATAGTAATCATGTTAAATTTTATTACAATTATGAAGATTGAATAGATGGTAGCATAAATGACTTAAGTGTTATTAAAACTTTAAATGGTACTTCTAGTAAGGAAATAGTTTTTGAATATACAACTTGAGATAATCATGCTGATAAGCATAATATAACTAAGCTTATAGATTCTGAAAAAAATATCTATGTAGAAAATACATATGATGAAAATGATATGGTATCTACACAAAAATTTGGTAATGGAACTATTATATATGATTATACTCTTGATGCTGATAAAAAGATAACTCAAAATAGAGTTACAGATAAAGAGTGAAATATAGTTACATATACATATGATTCAAATAGTAATAATACAAAAAAAGAAATACAAACTACTACTTGAACAAAAATATATACTTATAAATATAATGAAGATAATAAAGTAATAGAAGAAATTCACCCAAAATGAAATAAATATACTTATGCATATGATACAAGATGAAATATGATAGAAAAATCTCATATAGCAGATTGACTAGAAACTCTTGTAGAATCATATATCTATGATGAAAAGTTTAATAAATTAGTACATAAAAAAGAAGTAAATGGAATGTATACTAATTACAACTTAAATTCTAAATGAGATGTGATAAGTAAACTAATCAGTCAGGTAAAAGATATTGATTGATATGATGTTATAATGAATGAAAAATATAGTTATAATGACAAATGAGAACTTATAGAAAAAACTGATGCAAATTGAAACAAAACTAGCTTTACTTACCTGAATTGAAACCTTGTAACATCTACAAAACATGGAATAAGTGAAGATATTGTTACTAGTTTTGAATATGATGCATTCTGAAATGTGGTAAAAACTACTGATGGAGAATGAAATATCACATATATGACTTATGATGATTTCAATTTAATTAAATCATTAAAAACTCCTGAAGGAATTGTATCAAACTATACTCATAATAAACTAAATAAAAAAACAAGTGAATCAATTGTACTTAAAAATTGATCTACTGTAGATAAGGTTTATACTTATGATATACTTGATAATCCAGTAAAAGAAATAAGTGATATAGATAGTTCAACTCAAGCTATTAAGGTAATAGAATATGATAACAATGATAATATTACAAAAACTATAGCTCCTAGCTGATTAGTATCTATTTTTGTATATGATGAATCTGGTAATATTATTAAAAAAACTATAGATGGAACTATAGTTACCAGTTATGAATATGACTTAAATAATAACTTAGTAAAACAAATAAATCCAAATGGATCAATTGTTAATTATGAATATGACTTATTTAATAGATTAACAAAAACAACAAATCCTGATGGTAGTTATACAGTTTTTGTAAATGACTCTCTTGGTAACCCTATACAACATCTAGTATATGATACTAATAATAACCTAGTAAAAACACAAGATGTAGTATATGATAAGCTTTGAAGAGAAATAGAAAAAACTCTAGAAGGTTCTACTGTTAAGACTAGATATGATAGTCTTTGAAATATCATTGAAGTAATTGATGCTAATTGAAATAGTACTACAAATAGCTTTGATGAGTTCAATAGATTAATTGAGACTACTGATTCTTTATGAAATAAAGTTATAAATACATATAACAAAAATGATAAAATCATAGAGAAAAAAATAGTTGATACTGCTTGAAAAACTACATCTACTACTTATGTTTATGATAGAGATAATAGAGTGTTATCAGAAACAGATAATGACTGAAATACTACTAGTTTTTCATACAATAATCTAAATCAAATAATATCAAAGACTGATGCAAATGGTATAATTACTAACTATACTTATGATTACAGGGGTAAAGTATTATCAGAAACTACTGATAATAAAACTACAAAATATAAATATGACATCTCTTGAAATCTAATAGAACTAACAGACACGAAATGAAATATCACTAATTATGAATATGATTTACTTAACAGACTAGTTAAACAAACATATCCTGACAATAGTTTTATTTCTATGACTTATGATGTTAGTTGAAATCTAATCAGTAAAACTGATGCTAATGGTACTGTTATAAATAATACTTATGATGATTTAAATAGACTAGTTTCTAGATCTATTACTAAATGAACATGAGTAGAATGAGTTAGCTCAGAATCATATACTTATGACTCTCTTGGTAGACTTGTTTCTGCTACTGATAGTCTAAATAATGATATCAGTTTTGAATATGATAGTCTTGATAGACTTGTTTCAGAAACTAATAATGCTAAAACTGTAACTTATGATTATGACAACAACTGAAACATAACTGGACTAACTACTCCAGAAAATAGATCATTTGTTTATAGTTATGATGTTTTAAATAGACTTACATCAATCAATCATGGTACTTGAAGTCTTGTTAACTATAGTTTTACATGACTTAATCTTTCAGAGAAATCATACTCTAACTGAACTAGTACTACATATACTTACGATACTTTAAATAGACTAAAATCTATAGATCATAGTATAGAATGACTAGATGATTATAATTACAGTTATGATAGTATTAGCAATATAACAAGTAACGGTCTAAAAGACTACAACTATGATTCTCTAAACCAACTTACAAAGGTTACTGATACTCTTAGCGGTACTATCCTAGAAGACTATAGTTATGATGCTATGTGAAACAGAGACAACTATGATGTAAATGTGTTAAACCAATACACTAGCTTTTCTGGCACTACTTTTGTTTACGACAAGGCTGGGAATCTTACAAATAATGGTAAATTTAGCTTTGTTTATGATTACAAAAACAGATTAATCCAAGCAACAAACATCGAAACTTGAAATACTATAAAATACGAGTATGATGTATTGTGAAGAAGAGTTTCAGAAGAAAAAGTTGATAGCCTAAAAGAGTTTATCTATGCCAACAATGACATAGTTTCAGAATACCTTACTTCTAGCTGAGCTACTAGCGTTACTGAGTTTGTTTATTCAAACAATATAGATGATGTACTTGTTAGCTTTAAAGCAGAAGAAACATACTTCTATCACAAAGATCACATAAGAACTGTTATGTGAGTA
>CAYFPB010000106.1:0-4385 GCA_964344895.1 uncultured Candidatus Peribacteria bacterium
AACCTGAACCAGTCGATGAAGAAGAGGTTTCTATTAGTAATATAAAGGTATATTTTGCATCAATGTTAAAATCATATACTCGTACACTTAGGTATAAAGTAATTTATTCTGATTGATCTGAAGTATCAGGTGAAGATATTAGCGATGCTATAGTTACAATAGAAGATACAAGTATAGTGAGAGTAAGTAAAAGAAAACTAGGAACAAAAACATATTATGATTACATATGAATAAACTATTGAACAACTAAAGTACATGTAAAAATTTGAGATGCAGAATGAGTTTGAACCATTAGAGTAAGTCCAACAGGTTACTAAAATATTTAATAATTGATATAAAAAAATGTTAAGAAAAATAATTATACTTATATTATCTTTATCTATATGAATTACCTCTGCTTTTGCAGGTAATTCATATGGAAAAATTACTTATATTGTTAATATAAATAACAATAAAGTAGAAGTAAAAGAATATATTAAAAATTGAAAAGTTTATACTGCTTACCTTAAATATGGTAAAAAATGGAAAAAAACTAAATCTAAAAATCTAAAAGAAAAATATAAGAATTCAATACAAAATTTAGAAAAATATACTTGCCTTATAGATAATAGAAAATTAAAGTGTAAAAATCTTAAGAAAAACAAAATCACAAAAATGTCAACTAAAAGCTTATCAATTCAAACTAATTGAAAGTTAGAAGTAGTTAAATGAACAAAAAATTATAATAAGGAATATGCATGATTAATTGAAGATTTAAAAAATGAATTAAAAAATTCAAACTATTCAATAAAACAATCAACCAGTTACCCTTGGATATACAATATTAATTATTTATGAAAACAAATATGACAAATTTGAAACTTTTGAACAAATAAAAAATTAATAATTACAAGTAATTCATCAGTTGATAATAGATATATATTAGAACACAAACTATTTGACTGAAAAAAACCAAGTTTAAATGAATTAAAAAACTTATTTTATGAA
The DNA here is from genome assembly GCA_964344895.1 of uncultured Candidatus Peribacteria bacterium. Taxonomy (GTDB): domain Bacteria; phylum Patescibacteriota; class Gracilibacteria; order BD1-5; family UBA6164; genus UBA6164. The sequence goes on from CAYFPB010000106.1 coordinate 988, forward strand.
CTTAATACTTCAACTAGAAAAAATAGATTAGAACATTTAGAAGTAATGAAAATATTATCAGATGAATTAAAATGAAGTAAGTATAAAGTAAATGTTTTAGATAATTATCCAATAGCAAGTTTTAAGTATTGAATTAATTATAGTGATTTAAAATGAAAAAATTCAAAACAAATTTCAAATAATATTTCTATCTCTGATTCATGAAATATTGCAATTGTATGAGTTTGAATGAAACTTGCAAAAAATAAAATAATTATTTATCCTTCTACACAAGAAGCTCAAAAATATATTACTTCATGCACTATATTTGATAAATCAAAAGTAAAAAATAACTCATTAAAAACTGGTTTTATATCTAGAGATAAATTAACAAATTGTTTTATTAAATTAGATTCAGCAAAAGTAGAAAAAAGAGAAAATAATAAAGAAAAAGCAGAAGAAGTAATAAGTAATTTAAAAAATAAATTAAAGTGATCTAAGTACTCAATTAGAAAGAATCCTTCTTCACCTTATGGTGGAAGTTATACTATATACTTCAATAAAGAAAAAGTAGGTCATTTGCATTATTATTCATGATTGAAGTATGATATATATATAAGGTTAGTAAAACTATCTAATGGTATTAAATCTATTAAAACAAAATGAAACTATTCAACAGCTGAAAAATTATTAGAATGATTTACTTATTTAAAATCTAATATAGATAAAGAAAAAAAAGAAAAACAAGAGTCTGATTTAGAAGTTAAAGCATTTAAATCACTTGTTTCATCTTTAGAAAAGTCATTAGTTAATACTAAATATACAATTAAAAGTACGGATATCAGTGCATCAATTTATTATAATGACAAGTATGTATGAAATATGGGAATAATACCTAAAAATATAGCTTGAACTAATTGAAAATTTAGTGTATACTCTTTTGATAGCTCATTAAGATCTAAAACTTTTAATGAAATACCTTCACTAAATATAGTATTATCATTATTTACAAAAAAATAAAATCATGGAATATAGGGAATTATTAAAAAATTATAGGGAACAAATAGATACTTTGGATAAAGAATTATTATATTTGTTCTCTAGAAGATTTGAAATCGTAAAACAAGTCTGAATACTAAAAAAAGAAAATAATATTGCTGTATTACAAAAAGATAGATGGGAGCAATTATTAAATGAAAATATCGAAGTAGCAAAAGAGCTTTGAGTAGAAGAGAAATTTGTAAGGGAAGTTTGGGAAAGAATACATAAAGAAGCTTTAGAAATAGAGAAATAATTATATCCCCCCTCCTAGCCTCCCCCTGGGCAGGGGAGGGATAACTAAAAAAATATGAACACAATGTCAGAAGAAGAAAACTCTTGATGTTTATCACCAACCAGAGATGACTTATTATTCACAAGAGAAAATTATAGATATTTTGATTCTGTTAAACAAATAATAACAAAAAAAATGAAAACAATTATTACTACATCTTTATTATTACTTTTAGGCAATACCTAAGAGTGGTTTTAAAGTGAAAAAATGTTTTCAAAAACTCTTAGGTAAATTATCTAAGAGTTTTTTATTTATTAATAATTATATATTATGATGAAAAAAATAGAGATATTTGATACATCCTTGAGAGACTGATTTCAAGGATCAAGAAAGAATGCTAAAATAGAGGATAAAATACAAATAGCAAGAGCTTTAGATGATTTTTGAATAGATAATATAGAGGTATGATTTGCAATGTCTTCTATAGATGATTTTAAAGCAATCCAAGAAGTAAGTGATTTTGTTAAAGCAAGAGTATATTCTTTATCAAGAGCTCATAAGGTAGATATTGATAAATCTTATGATGCTATAAAACATGCTGAAAAAAAAGCTATACATACTTTTATATGAACTTCATCAACTCATAGAGAAAAATTAAACAAAGATGAACAAAAAATACTAGAAGCAATAAAAAAATATGTTAGCTATACATATGAAAAAATGCAGTGATCATGATTAGTTATGTTTTCTCCAGAAGATGCTCTTAGAACAGAACCAGAATTTTTAATCAAGACTATAGAGACAGCTGTGAAATATTGAGCTGAGATTATCAATATACCAGATACTGTGTGATTTGCTCAAGCTGAAGAAATAAAATCAGTAGTTAAGGATGTAAGAAGTGTTGTATGAAATGAGGTAAAAATAAGTATTCATGCACATAATGACTTATGAAATGCTAGCTCTAATAGTCTAGTGGCAGCTGAGTCAGGAGCTGATATGATCCAATGAACATTTCCTCCACTATTTTGAGAAAGAGCGTGAAATGCAGATTTGGTACAAGTGATTACCAATTTAATAAAAAGACAAGATTATTATAATATAGAGTTAAATGATAGAATCATACTTGAAAATCTGTATCCTCTTGTTTCACAAATATCTGAAATAAGCTGAGATAGTATTCCAGAAAAATTCCCAATAGTTGGTAGATGAGTTCATAGACATGGCTCTTGAATACATCAAGACTGAGTAAATAAAAGAAAAGATACATATGAAATTCTTGCACCAGAAGAAATATGATTAAAAAGAGAACAAAGTTTCTTCTTAACAAATCTATCATGAAGATCATGACTTAAAAATGCTATAAAACAATATTTTTTGATAGATATAGATGATGAGAAAATGAAAACTTTTTATGATAAGTTTATTAGGTTAACTAAAAAGAATAATTATATAGAAATGGATGATGTAAGAGAATTACTTGAAAATGAATGATTCAAACTAAATAGAAGCGTAAAAATAGATGATTATGATATGACTTTAAGCTACTGAAAAAAGGTTTTAGCAAGGGCAGTATTCGATTGAGATGATTTAATCTGAGAATGAATTTGACCTGTTGATGCTATTTTTAATATAGTAAAACAAAAATATGATATAGAAGATAAGGTAGAGTTATTAGATTTTACCATAGATGCACTATGAAAAAAGACCAATGCAAAATCAAAAGTATATATAAAACTTAATATAAATTGATCAATATATGAAGAAGAAGCAATAGATTGAGATATAGTAAAAGCTTCATTAAAAGCATTTTTAAATTGACTTGATAGGATTATTAGAGATAAAAGGTTATAAAAAAGTGATTAAAAATCACTTTTTTATATTTCAAGTAAATTGTGCACTTTGAATTAGAATGTAAGGAGAAAAAACTTGACAAGATTGTTAAAATAGCTATAATTGTATTAATTTAAATAATTACTATAATAATATGAATACTCAAATTATTAATATAACATCTGATAATTCACAATTAAATAACTTAATTGAATGATATAATTTTCCTGTACAAGCAAAAATATCAGATATATTAAATAGGGCATAATCTCAAAAAGAGTGGAGTAGGTTAAAATTTATCCAAAAATCTTAATCA
>CAYFPB010000107.1:0-4331 GCA_964344895.1 uncultured Candidatus Peribacteria bacterium
ATATAGACACTTATGTGGAGTAGATAAATATGAATCAAGTAATGGAACATGTAGTAATGTAGGTAATTGATACTATTCTACAGCAAATAATAACAATAGAACAGCATGTAGTTGATTAAATGCAGATACAACAAGTAGGGATTATTATTGGAGTAGTGATTGAAATTGAAGTAATAATTGTAGCCAAACATATAATCAATTATGTGGGGTAGATAAATATGAATCAAGTAATGGAACCTGTAGTAATGTAGGAAAATGATATTACTCAGCAAGCTGAAATAATAGTAGAAAAACCTGTACAAACTATCCAGACACAGCGAGTAGAAATTATACATATACATCAGATGGTAATGGAACAAATAGTTGTTCAGCAAGTTATACACAACTATGTTGAGTAGATAAATATGAATCAAGTAATGGAACCTGTAGTAATGTATGAACAGGAAAATATTCACCATCGAGTAATAATACAAGATATAGTTGTAGTAATAAACCAAGTAATAGTTATTATACAAGTGATGGTAATTGAAGTAATAGTTGTGGGTGGAGTTGTAATAGTGGTTATAGTAAAAATTGATGAAGTTGTGAAAGTGTAGTAAAACAAAAATGTAACAATTTATCTTTAACAGCTAATTGAAAACAAAGATACTTAGATTCAACTTATAATTCATCAAATGATTATTGTACAATAAAACCACAATCTATAGCTTACTTTTTTACTAATCATGGTTATTCTCCTTGAGATGTATATGACCCATCAAATCATTTAGGTTGACGGGTTCATAATTGATACTCTCCTTGACGGGTTGTTACAATAGATGATATTAATGTTAAAAATAGAACCTGAACAGCAATATGTAAAAACTTGTGATTTAATGATTATATAAATTATTATACTGTATTATATAATGATCATAGGTGAGGAATAACTTTAACTAGAGTTAGTGATACATGATATACTTTAAGAAGAGTTTATGAAAATATGGGTAGTGCACTAATAACATTTAATAAGGTTGATTGTAGATAAAAAATAAAAAAAGAACATTTTATAAATTAAAATGTTCTTTTTTATTTTGCATAATCAACAAACAACTTACCATGTACATGATCTAACTCATGTTGGACTATTCTTGCTTGAAGTCATTCTAGAATAAGTGTTTTTTTAGCCTTTTTCTCATCCATATAGCTTAGTTTTATCATTGAAGGTCTTTCTACCTTCTTTTGGATTCAAGGAAGCGATAAACATCATTCTACTTCGACATCAGTTTCTTTACTGTATTCTAAGATCTCAGCATTAATAAGCATAATAGTTTTAAAGTTTTCATCTTCCCAGTCTTTAGGTAGACTAACAACTACTAAACTAATAGATTTTCATATTTGAGGTGCAGCTAATCAAACTCAACCATTATCTGGATCTTTTATGTATTTGATCATTTGTTTTCCTAGTTTTACTACCTCACTGTAGTTTTTATCAGTAACTTTATCTGCCACTTTTCTCAAAATAGGATTATTTTCTCAAGTTTCTATTTTAAACATATTTATTAGAAAGATTAATAATTCCTCCCCTGACAAGGGGAGGTGCCTGAAAGGCGGAGGGGGTTAACTTTATTATATCTAATTTTTCTCAATAACCAAATCTCATTTATCATCTACATCTAAAACTACAGTATCTCAACTATTAATTTCTCAATTCAATAACTTGATAGATAAACTATTATTTATAATATTTGTTATAGCTCTTTTTAAAGGTCTTGCTCAAAAGTCTTTATCATAACCAGTTTTAGCTATGTATTGTTTTAAGTTATCAGAAAAACTAGCTTTTATTCACTTTTTGTCTAATAATGATTCTACATTTTTAAGCAAAATATCTATTATTCAGATAATTACATTTTTTTCCAAACTATTAAATTTTACTATATCATCTATTCTATTTAAAAACTCTGGTCTAAAAAAGTCTTTTAGAGAATCTTTCCTTATATTTGAAGTCATTATTATAACTGTGTTTTTAAAATCTACAGTCCTTCATTTACTATCTGTTAATCTTCAATCATCCAAAACTTGAAGTAGGGTATTAAAAACATCTCTGTGAGCTTTTTCTACTTCATCAAATAATATAACACTGTATGGTTTTCTTCTAACGGCCTCAGTTAACTGTCATCATTCTTCATGTCATATATAACCAGGAGGTGATCAAATAAGTCTAGATACAGCATGTTTTTCCATATATTCACTCATATCTATTCTTATAAAAGCATTTTTATCATTAAATAGTATATTTGTTAATGCTTTAGCAGTTTCTGTTTTACCAACTCATGTTGGCCCAAGGAACAAAAAGCTTCATAATGGTTTATTTTCTTCATTTAATCATGCTCTAGCTCTTCTTATTGCATTTGAAACAGAGGTTATAGCATTATCTTGACCAACTACTTGTTTTTTTAGTTCTTCTTCTAGTTTTAGTAGTTTTTCTTTTTCTGTTTCTAGTAATTTTGTAGCTGGTATACCAGTCCATTTTGCAATTATTTCAGCAATATCTTCTTTATCTACTTTATCTCTTAAAAAACTTTTTCAGTTTTTGTGTAATTCTTGTAAATTACTTGAAACTTTTTCTATTTGTTTTTCTTTTTCTGGAATTTCTCAGTATCTAATTCTTGCAACTTCTCAGAGGTTTCAGTCTCTTTCAAAACTAGTAGCTTTTACTTTTAAGTCTTCTATTTCTTCTCTTAGGTTTTTAGATGAGTCTATTATTTCTTTTTCTTTTTTCCAGGCTTTAGTTATTGTATTTAATTGTTCTTTTTTACTTGCTATAGATTTTTCTATATCTTTAATTTTTTCACTTAATCCCCCCTCTAAATCTCCCCCTGGCAGGGGAGACTTTAAATCTGTTTTTTTTGCTTCTAGCTCTATTTCTAGAGTTCTTAAGTCTTTTTCTAGTATTTCTAGTTCCATAGGTTTTGATATAGATTTCATCTTTACAGATGATAGTGCTTCATCTATTAGGTCTATAGCTTTGTCAGGTAATTGTCTGTCAGGGATAAACTTAGTTGATAGTTCTACTGCTGCTTCTATGGCTTTATCTGCTATTTTTAATCAGTGATGAGCTTCATATTTATCTTTGATTCATCTTAAAATAGCAAGAGTTTCTTCAGTAGATGGTTCATCTACTGATACTTTTGCAAATCTTCTTTCTAGAGCTGAGTCTTTTTCTATATATTTTCTATATTCATTTATAGTTGTTGCTCATATGAGTTTTAATGCTCATCTTGCTAGAGATGGTTTTAATAAATTACCAGCATCTCCTTGTCATTCCTGAGCTCAGGCTCATACAATTGTATGTATTTCATCTATAAAAAGTATTATTTGTCAGTCAGATTTTTCTACATCTTTTATTACATCCTTTAGTCTTTCTTCAAACTCTCATCTGTACTTTGCTCAAGCAAGTAGAGCTCACATATCAAGAGTGATAATTCTTTTGTTTACCAGGTTTTCTGGTACTTCTTTATTAACTATTTTTAATGCTATTCACTCTATAATAGCTGTTTTACCAACTCATGGTTCTCATACTAAAACAGGATTATTTTTAGTTCTTCTTGATAATATTTGCAGAGTTCTTCTTATTTCTTCCTCTCTACCTATTACAGGGTCAATTTTTCACTTTTTAGCTAACTCTACTAGGTCATTTCAGTACTTTTTTAAAGAATTCATTTTTGATTCTGGATCATTATCAACTACTTTTTCTCAATTTCTCATATTGTCTATTATATTTTTTACTTTGTTATACTCTACTCAAAAACTTTTTAATATTTCTTTTATTTTAGAGTCACTATATTCTATTAATGCTAATAATAAATGTTCTTCAGTTATAAACTGATCTTTATTATTATCTGCTATCTTTTCAGCTTCTATAAATACATTGTTTAAATCCCTAGATAAACTAAGCTGATAGTTTCAATCAATAGTAGGAATATTTTCTATTTCTTTTTTTATTGCAGCTGTTAATATTTGTATATCTACTCATAATTCAAGTAGTATTTCCTTAACTATTGAGTCAGAACTTGTTAATATACTAAATAGTAGGTGACTAGCTACTATTTGATTATTTTTTCTTTTATTTGCTAGATTTTGGCTTTCTTCTATTCTTTTACTAGCATTTATTGTAAATTTTTCTATATTCATAATAAAATAATTAGTAAGTAAATTAAATATTAGCACATAAGTAGTATAAGTGCTAATATTTAAAAGTCAAAAGATTTTTTGTAAAAACTAAAAAAGTAAAGAATTCTTTAAAAAAAGATTTGCATTATTATTATTATTATACTAATAAGGAATAATTT
>CAYFPB010000108.1:0-4284 GCA_964344895.1 uncultured Candidatus Peribacteria bacterium
TTAACAACTAACTTAAATCATTATATTCATTATTTTTCCAATTGCAAATTTTTTATATACTTTTTATATAAAAATAACAATTCAAAATTGAATTGTTATTTTTATTTTTTTACTCTGCTATTGCATAATAAATAAATGTTCCTCATGATTCAGATATTCCATAATGATTATTTGAAACTGTATTAAAATCAAATCATGTATTATTAAAATTAATATAATGGCTTGTCCCTCAATCATATTCCATATTTGCATTATTTGCATACAAAGCATTATTATCTGATCTTTTATTATCAAACATATACCAATGTCATGTAGTATCAATCCTTTTTATCATTAAAAAGGCTGGTTTAAATCCTAAGTCTATTGTTTTTGATGTTAATCAGTTACCTGTATAACTTCCTATCTTACTAAATCCTGGTACAGAGTGAAATGCATAGGCTATATAATTATCTGATCAGTTTGTTGTAAATGTTTCTTTTACTGAGAATGTAGTATTTGTTACTTGATTTCATTCTGTTCCAAATACATCATAGTCTCTTACTGTTGCAGATGTAAATATCATTGTATTATCTCAACTTAAATTTTTATGATAAATATCCCAATTATATGCTGTATTTCTATTTTTTGCTATTATTAACTCTGGCTCTTTATCCAATCCATGTCCTACTGTAGAATCAGCTCAATTACCTGTATAACTTACTATACTAAAACCAGCCTTAGTATTAGCACTTACTTGTGATTCTATACTTCAATCAGTATTTGTAACTGCTACTCATCCTGCTTTCCAGTTCCATGATACATAGTTGTATGGGCTTTCATTTTGTCAGTCTGATCATGATACTTTTCATACAGTAAATCAATCTGTATCAAATGAAACAAACTTTTGATATACATTCCCTCATTCTACTGTAGTTTTATCCGAATGTAAAGCTTTATTAGTTCATACTCATCTTATAGAATCATGTAATCTATTTAAATAAGCTACATTTCTTGCTTTTATCCATACAAGATCAGGTTGAAATCATACTCATGTTATACTTTGAGTAGATGAATTACCACTATAAGTCACTGTATTAAAATGACTACTTGCTTGTTCTGTTCAGTATACAAATGGTAGTGTTGCTGCTTTATCTGTTAATCATTCTGCATATAGGTCTGTAATTTCTGATTGAGATAGTTCATGGTTGTAAATACGAACATTGTCTATAGTTCAATCAAAATGATCTGCTGGTAAGTGATTTTCTCATGTAGAAACTGAATTAAAACTTACATTAAACTTTGTTCATCATGTCCAACTAGTTGTTATTGATGGATTTGATGTATCAAATTCTCAATTAACAAAAATTTGTTGTCATTTTGGTCATATAGTAGCTATAACATGATACCATTCTCAAGTATTTAGCTTTTTATTACTCAATACCCTTCTTTCTGCAGTATCCCAAATATACCATCATACTTTTCAGTTTTCATCAACATAAATAATTTTATCAAAAGATCCTGTTGCATTATTTCATTTAGTATGAGCTGTGACTCAATAAACTTTTCATACAGAAGGATAAGAATCTAATTTTATCCATGCTCATATTGTCTCAGTTGAAGTACTTACTATATCATTTTCAGTATAATCATCAACTCAATCAAAACTTGCTGCATTTCATCAGTTTACTCATGTAGTTTGAGTTGCTCAGTTGTTTGTACTATTGTAGCTACCTACTGTATCTAGTCATAGATTTGTAGAATCTTCAAATAGGTATTCTGCTACTAGTCATGTTGTTGGGATTGTTTCAACACATGTTCAGTTGCTTAATTCATAGTTTGAATTACAACTTACAGCCTCACATGATGACCAAGCTCAGCTAGTATAAGTCTCTTGTCATGTTCAGTTTGCAGTATCACAAGATCTTGTATCTTATTCTGTTGGATCTTTTATACATCTAACAGGGAAATAATATCATTTTGCCAGACTTCAACGTTCTATTCTTGTTTCATCATAACTATAAAATACACCTCTACCATTTCCTCAATCATCAGTTGATGACCATAAAAATCAATTTAATCAACGACCATGATCTGTTCAGTCTGTCCGATTATTACCTGTTAATGGAATTTTTAAAGTAGATAATAATCATCATTCACTTCACCATCATAATCATGCACATTGCCGTCAAGTTGTTGTACTTGATACTGTATCTATACATCATAAATCAACCATTGCTTGTGTTATTTCTTCTATACTTGATAAGTGATATCATACTCAACATGCATTCTGAGCATTATCCCATGTATATAATTTTCACCATATAGTATTTAATCAATATGTAGAATTATAATCACTTTCTTTTGTTGTTGATCATCAACAATTTGTTCATGTATTATTTCATTGATAATCATAACATTCTCAAGGTACATAATCTACTCATGTTCATAGAGTACTATTACACCCTGCCCAAGTTTGATCTCAGATTACTATATCTGCTATGTCACAGTTTGGATCTTGTGCTCTCCAGTCTGTAACTGGTGCTATCTCACAGCTAGTTCATGTATATCAACCTGTACAAGTTACTGAGCTTGTTTCTGTTCATGTTGCAAATACTAGTCCATCATCACAAGCATAATTATTTGTAAAAGTCTCAGTTCAGTTTGTTAAGCTTACTGTTCTTGTTACATCCCCATTTGTTGCATGTGTCATTGCTGGGATTGAGTATCAATCTAGTGTTGTTGCTGTACAGTCTGAGAATGTTGGTGTAGAAAAAGTTAATATTTTTTCTTCATCTAATACTGTATCATATGTATAAGAATCTAATAATATCCAATTAGAACTTTCATCCATATAATATATATCAAAACCATCAAATCATTGGTAGTTTTGATAATCCATTCAAAAGCCTCACTGTAATATTCTTATTTTTGAAATATTATAAATTGAATCTAAATTTATTGTAAAAAAACTTTCTCCTGTAGAATTAACCCATTCTTTAAAATGTGTTGTATCACTTCAATCTACTGCATAATCCATTAATGTACTAGACCTCTGATAATCTGTAGAATTAAATGATTCAATATTATTTAATAAACTATTTCATGATTCACCATACAAACTAAAATCAAATAAAGTCATTCTGTTAAGATCTATAAATGAAGTTGCTACAAGTTTTATTCATTTTGTAGTTATAGAAGAAATACTTTCTACAGTTACTGTATTTCAGCTTGTATTATTCTCCACACTCAACTTACTAGCTGTTATCATTCCACTATTTATCTTGTTGTTTACTATTGATGCTCATAAATTCTCTATTGCTGTATCATCTGTTGTATCTACATTTACTAGTTTTCTTATTCATTCTCTATCTGCTATCTTTGTACTACTATATGCCGCTTGCAATTTTTCTACCATTGCTTTTCTTGCTGCTTGTCAATCTGTACTATCTTCTACTAAGTCTGATTTCTTTCAATCATAGATTACTATATCTGCTGTATTATTTACCAAAGTTAAACTTCAAGCTTCTCATAGTTGTTTATATTGTGTTCAATCAAAACTTGGTGGTAGGTTTTTGAATCCATTATAAGCTAGCTTGTTTTGTGATATACATTCTTGTACTGTTAATCCATCTATTGAACATATTATACTTGGACTTGCTAAAATTGTTAAATCATTTCATTTTAAAATTTTTAATATTTGTCAGTTATAACTTCAAATTATTCTTGCTGTTGCTAGTGTATCTCAGGCATTAGCTTGGTTAGCTAATTGAAGGTTACTGTATTGTCCCTCCCCTGACAAGGGGAGGTTAGGAGGGGTTAAAGCAAAATCTGTTGTTTCTAAGATTCAACCTAATTGAAATTCTTTTCTAGAGTTTGTTACACTATATGTATACTTTTTATCTGTTGTTGGATCTAGTGGTATTTTATCTAATCTTTCTACATTTCTAAATGTAGATTCTCAAAAACTACCTTGGTGCCATGCTGCCAAAGTTCCTGAATATGTTACATCTGTTATATTTGTTGGTTCTGGGTATTTCCCTCATTCAACCATATATAATTCTAGTGATGATTTTATTCTACTCATATCTGATATACGAGCACTATCTCTTGCTGTCTTACTATACCCTTGCAATGCTATGAATGCTATTGTACCTAATATAGCCAAAATAGTAATTACTACTATTAATTCTATCAATGTAAATCATTGTCTTTGTTTGTTTGGTATCATACAATTTTTTTATTAAAAATATAATATAGAGTCTGTAAAAAATTTTGTGTATCTGGAAAAATAGCTACTATAAAAAA
>CAYFPB010000109.1:0-4277 GCA_964344895.1 uncultured Candidatus Peribacteria bacterium
CTTTATATTGATACATAAGTTTTTAGAATCATTTATTACAAATATAGTAAAAACTTACAAAAAAATATGAGAATTACCAGATGATTTTGATTTTAAAATACTTAAATGAGAATTCTGAAATTTAAAACTAGTTTCAAATTATAAGGATGATTTAATTGTAAAAAAGTTTATATCAGATATTTCAGTAATTTTTAAAGTAGTATCTACTCAAAAATATGTACTTAACTATCCATTTGCTTATTTTGATTGAGAAGAAGTAAAAGAGTCAAGAGTTTCTTTTGGCTTACCAGATCGTTTATCAAAAAATAATAAAGTTAGGAAACTATTTAGAGAAGAATTGGAAAATGATTTTTCAAAATCTGGATTAATAATCAATAATTGAAAACTAGCTGATTTATCATTAAAAACTTGAATATATTGATGAATATTAGCTTGATGATTTATACTTGAAACTATTGCTATTATGCCTGCTTTAGCAATAGGTTTATCTATTATATGATGATTATGATTATATTTATATCCTATTAGTTTAATAATACCAATATTTTATAAAAATAAATCTAAAATGATAACTCAATATAATAAATTATTTAAAAAATTTTTAAAAAGACACTGGACTTATAGAATAAAGTTTATTTATTTAAATTCAAAAGAGATAGATAAGGATTATTATATATGAAAAAAACCTTTTATAGAATCTAAAATAGAAAAAATATGGTTATAAAAAAACAAATAAAATCATCAATTATTTATGATCAGGAAATATGAATGTACAAAGTAGTATTACCTTGAATTATTAGATATTTTGATACTGTAATATATGGTTTTGATTGATCAAAAGAAGTATATTCAAAAGAAAAAATTAGTCTGGGAATTGATAATATGTTGATTTGAATAACTCAAGTAGATTGATATAAAATACTATGTTTTATTGATTTGGGTGACTTAAGTAGTAATTATTTTTTTGTTAAATCTTTTGATATAATTAATTTTTGACTAGAGAATAGTAAATACTACTGTTTAGTATATAGTGATATTAATTGAAATATACTGTATGAAACAAATCTAGATACTAATAATTATAAATTGATTATAAAAAAGAATAAGATTTGTATAGAAAATAATATTTTTAATACAACAGTATTTGAAAAAGAATTTTTTCTAGAGAATACAGATAGTACAACTATACAAAGTATACAAAAAAATAAAGCAACAGATATAATTGATCTATTTATTTTTAGAGATTATTTTTCAGAATCAAGCTGGGGTACAGAATTCCAAAGTTTTTTAAAAATGATAAATTTTTGAGATAATGTATATTTAACAACTAGTGAATACAATAAAGAGTTTTATCCAAAACTTAAAGTAAATATATCTATTAATTGAGACATAGAGTGAATTGATTTTTGAAAAATAAGAAAAATATTTCTAACATATTTTTTAGAGAATACTCTAGTTTATATAATAGATAATGATATATTAAAACAGTATTTTTGAAATTATTTTTTAGATATGTCTGTAGAAAATATTGATAACTTGAATCTAGACTTTAAATTACCAGATGATATATTTTCATGAAGTAAACAATACAATAGATTTAAAAAAGATTTATTGATATTACTTTATAACTATTATCTATTGAATATAAATTTATTGGAAATAAGATGATTAGCTAATAGTAAATCAGAAGATGTATATATAAAATCTACTATAATCAGATGAAAAATAACAGAAAGTAGCTTAGAAAAAAATATTAGTTTATATGAGAATAGATTGAAGGAAGTATTAGAAATAATTAAAAACAAATCTAGCTAATTTAAATAATTATTGTCTTTTAATAAAATATATGTTAAAATAAATTTAATTATAACAATAATAAACTATGGAAAATAATACAGAAAAACAAATAAACCAAACTCCTGAGCTTACAAAAGCAGAGAAAAGGGAAATAAAACAGGAAGTAAAGGAGGCAATAAAAGAGGAAGAAAAACAAAAAGAAGATAATTGAATTCAAAAAGAACTTACAAAAGAAGAAAAAGTAAGTAATTTTTTTAATAGTATAGAGTTTTTATCAATGGATAATGAACAAAAAGAAGAAGTTGTACTAAAAGTAAAAGAAGATGCAAAGTGAGATAGACTATACTGGATGGAAATATTCTTATCAAGCTGAATAGCTGCATTATGACTTATTCAAAACTCAGTGGCAGTAGTAATCTGAGCCATGCTTATTGCACCACTCCTAAGACCAATCAATGGTGTAGCTTTTGCTGTTGCTAGATGAGCTCAAAGCTTTTTCTTAGTTGCTTTCAAAGTATTACTTCTATCAATAGCTGTTTCAATATTCATGTGAGCTATGGTTTCATTTCTAGTATGATTAGATATAAAAACAGCAGAAATACTTGCTCGTAGTAGTCCAAATATTATAGACTTTTTTATAGCCATGTTTTCTGCTATGGTTGCAGTACTATCTCTTAGATATTCAAGACTATGAGAATCAATTGCCTGAGTAGCCATGGCAGCTTCTTTAATGCCACCACTTACAGTTGTATGAATATGACTTGCAATGACAGATTTTGATCTATCATTTTGAGCTATGATGTTGTTTCTAGCTAACTTGGTAGCTATAGTTGTAGTAGCAACAATATTTTTCTGGCTATATTGATTTACTCCACACATAGAAAGACTACAAAAAAGCATGTTTAAGAGACTTACATTTGTAGTACTATCTTTACTTATAATTATAATACCACTTGTTTCATCTTTTTCAGCTATAAAACAAACTATTAGTATAAAAAAACAAGTAAACAATTATTTAACTACATCTATCTGATCAGAAATAAGCTCTTTTTCTATTACAAATATAGAAGTTAAGGCTCTCAAAAAAGATCTAATAAAAGTAGAATCAAGAATAAAAATACCAGAAAATGTAGATTTATCAGAAATCCTAACAAAAATAGACTCAGAACTATCTCAAAAACTATGAAAAACTGTAGAGCTTGATTTAGAAATAATTAGGGTAGTAAATATTGTATCAGAATAAAAGCTAGTAAAAATTACTAGCTTTTTTTCTTGCAAAAAATGTATATTTAATATAAAAAGTATATAAAAAGTTTGCATTTTATATTTTTGTGAATATAGTGTAGTTGTATAATTAAAAAATAAAAAATTATGGTAACAGTAAAAAAATTAAAAAAAGAATTTAAGTTGAAGACAAATTTAAGTTCAAAATGATTTTTGGAAAAGTATATTATTCCAATAGAAACTAAAGGGAAGAAAAAACATGATTTTAGTGAAAAACATGATGAATATTTATTAAAAGTAAGATAGTGAAATATATTATAGATACATCTTTTTGGGTAGCATTATTTTTATCAGATGATATTAATCATGAAAAAGCAAAAGAAATATTTTTAGAAAAAGATATATTAAAAAATGATATTATTATGAATAATTTTATAATAGAGGAAACTTTTACTATTTTAGTTTATAAATGAACAAAAGAAATTAAAAATAATTTTTACCATTCATTAGCAATATTTACTATATTGTATTCATCAAATTCTATTAATAAATATATTGATTTTTACCAAAATATTAATAATAAAATATCTTTTGCTGATATCTGAGTTATTTATGATTGATTAACTTATAATTGTGAATTAATAACATTTGATAAACAACAAGAAAAAATATACAAGAGTTTAATTAATAAAATAAACAAAAGCTAGTAAAAATTACTAGCTTTTTTCTTGCAAAAAATGTTGCTTAATATAAAAAGTATATAAAAAGTTTGCATTTTATATTTTTGTGAATATAGTGTAGTTGTAATTTTAATAAAACTAATATTAAATATCATGTCAGTTAAAGGAAAAGCTATTTTAAAGAAATTAGATATTGTAAAGGATAGAGAATATATATTATCTGAATTGAAAAAAAGTGAGTCAGAAAAAAGTTATGGTTTTAAAGAATCATATAATAATAATTTAGAAAGATTGAACAATTTAGCAAAGAAATATGAGAATTTAATAATAAATATAGAGTTTTAACAATAAACAATAATTATAGAGTATTCTATAGAATTGATGAAAAAAAGAAAGTGGTTATTATATCAAGGATTTTTTCAAGTTTTGAAAATTATTGAGAAGAACTTTTAAAAAGTTAGTAATTTAATTACTAGCTTTTTTCTTGCAAAAAAACTCATTTTTTTAATTGCAATTAATTTCAAAGAGTCTGTAAAAAATTTTGTGTATCTGGAAAAATAGCTACTATAAAAAATA
>CAYFPB010000110.1:0-4273 GCA_964344895.1 uncultured Candidatus Peribacteria bacterium
CAATCAGCCCATAATATTCTAGAAACTTGTCATGCAGGGCTACCTTCTCATTCATTTCAATAAACAATAGTTTCAATTCACATACTTTGTGCTTCTAAAGCTGTTAATTGTCACAATTGTCAATCTCATAATATTCATATTTTTGTCATAATAATTTCTTTAAATTGTAATTACTTAATATATCTTATTGATTTTTTTAAAAAAACAAGTCTAATTTATTTTAATAATTCTTAAATTTGATATTTATTTAAAAATGTGTTATAATAATAAAAATATTTATTTATATATAACTATGGCTGACACAGGACTACCACAAAATAATCCATGATTAGATTATGAAACTCAACCAACAGCCCTTGTAGTTCAAGGAGCTCAAGAAAGAAAAACATGACTTCCTAATTATATACAAACTCAAGTAGATGATATAATGCAGGAATCTAAAGAAAGAAAAGAAAATGAATTAAAAATTCAAGCAGTTTTTAATGCTCTTGAAAATAGATATACTGATTTTGATAGAACAAAGTTTAATATAAAAGTTTCATGATTAACTCAAGAAGATTTAGATTATTTAGGTTATTGAGTATTTCTACTTTATTCAAAAGATTGAAAATTATTATCATATATAAAAGATAATTGAGAAACTATTTTAGATATGACAACGTTTGATCCATATTGAGATAATACTCTTGCAGAAAATATAGATAAATATATGTGATTTATTATATGAGTATGAGAAGATTGAAAATGGTTTATTCAACGTTGAAATTGAAAATGGCAAGAAACAAGAGCTTGAAAAAAATATAAAAAAGATAAAATTGAGATTTTTAAACAATGAGATACTAAATTTGATAGATATATCATTTGAATGTTTGTTTTAAAAGAATAGGTAAATATCCTATTCTTTTTTAGTTAGATCTATACTGACTTAATATAACAATAGTTAATTGATTTAATTTAGAATCTTTGATTTTGTTTTCTAGGTACTCTTTTTTAGCTCATAATCTAAAGAAGTTTAAATCCCTCATTTCCTCAATTGCTGGAAATACCTCTCTTTCAAAAATTTCTCCCATTTCATCAAATCTTTCCCTAATTCTTAAAAGATTATATTGAAGTTCTCAGTTAGATTCCTTGATCATATCTTCTAAATTATCTAAAACTATTCAATTCCCTTTTAATATTTCCTCTTCATAAACTTTTAAAGCTATATCTGTATTCTCTTTATTTGATATAAATTTATCCATATTTTTACCAAATATATCAGCAAGTATCACTGTATCGTTAAGTTTTCTTAATACTTCTCTTGAAGCTACTAATTCATCTGAAGTTCATTTCATTCTTGATGTTCATGTTTTTACATGATCTGATATATTTCTTCATCTCTCTAATATTCTTGATGTATTTTGTAATCATCACTTAGCCATATTTATGGTATTTGTTACTTTAGATACAACTTTCTCTATATTTCAATTTAAATTAGTCTCAAGTATACTTAAACTCTTTGCTGTTAATCAAAATTTTTGTAATGATTTTACTACTAAGGCTGGTATTGTAAAAACTCAAATTCATGGGTTAACATATAATAAACAAGCTATTACTGTTACAGCATAAGATATAATATAAGCTACATCTGATTCATTTTCTATTCATTCTACTAACTCATTTCATAAAGTTCCTATATTATCAGCTATTATTGGTAATAGATCTACTAATCATCATAGAACCTTATCAGGTACTATCATTATATCAATATTTGATTGTATATAATCCAAAGCTCCATCTAAACCACCAGCAAGAACTGCAGGTGGTATTTTTGATATTTCTACTATTGTATCATCTGTTGAATCAGCAAGGCTATATTTCATTACTAAATTTTGAATATATTGTTCTCAAGGAGCATTTTCTTCTCAATACTTAAATAGCTTTGATGATGTTACATCTTTAAATCAACTAAGGTATTCTGATGTTTTATCAGGTACATAATATCTAGCTATATTTAAACCATGTCATATTAATGCAAAATTTTCTGATACTGACAATATGGTAGTTTCTGATTTTTCTACCAAATGTAAAAATGAATTTAAACTATCTGATTTAGCAAGATATGAAGTTTCATCTATTCAAGTTAATGCTATTCTTGTTTCTATAAGCATTGCTCTTAAATTTGGATTATCTTCACTTTCACTAATAAGTTTATCAAAATGTCTTAATTCCTCTATAATATTATTTTCAGCTAATGAATCTTGTAAATCTGATAATCTATCCTGTAACTCACTTTTTGAGGTGGTTCTTAAATAAATAATATCACTAGGATTTTCTGGATTAACTCTTAGTGGATTTTCATTATAATACTTTCAATTATGAATATAAAAAGTTCAGCTATGATTATATGAATCTGCTGAATCTAATACATCCTGTATGTTATCCATTTCTTTTTCCCTATCTTCAAGAAGCTTTACTCTTTCATTTTTATTTCTTAGTTCAAGTCAATATCCCTGTAAGTCAAAAACCTCTCTAGAACCTGAGAGTCTTGTTTCTGTTCAGGTACTTCATATTCTCAAAATGACTCAACTCACATAAAAATAGTAAAATTTATAATAATATAACATATATTATCACATTTTATATAATTAAACAAATCTTAATGTCTGATTTATTTTATTAATAAAACTTTACTTTTTTGAATCACTAAATAGAATACAATTAAATTATTTAATAAAAATATAATTATGAAAATAATATCTTGGAATGTAAATGGTATAAGAGCTGTAGCTAAAAAATGATTTAAAGACTTTGTAGAATCTGAATCACCTGATATACTATGTATTCAGGAAACAAAAGCTTTTGAAGATCAGTTTTTAAAAGATGTATGAGAGCTTGTATGATATAAATATGTATGGCATGCTTGAGAAAGAGCTTGATATGCCTGAACTGCAATTTTTTATAAAGAAAACTTAGAAGTAAAAGATACAAAAAAACACTTTGATGAAATAGAGCATTTTCATACAGACTGAAGAATGACAGAGGCTGATTTTTGAGATTTTGTATTAATAAATGGATACTTTCCTAACTGATGAACTAGAGCTGATTGAACTGAAATGGTTAGTTATAAACTAGATTTTTACAATCACTTGATGGATTATACAAGAAAGTTAAAAGAAAGCTGAAAAAATGTTATAATTACAGGAGATTTTAATATTTGTCATACAGAAATAGACATTGCTAGACCAAAGGAAAATGAAAATTCTATTGGTTTTCTAGTAATTGAGAGAGAAAAAATCTGAGAACTAATTAATGATTGAAATATTGATGTATGGAGACACTTCAACCCTACAAAAACTGATGTATATTCTTGGTGGAGCTACAGAGCATGAGCTAGACCTAGAAATGTATGATGGAGAATTGATTATTTTGTTGTAAATAAAGATTTTATAGATAATATAGAAGATATTAATTATCTAACAGATGTTATGTGATCTGATCATTGTCCTGTTTTATTAAAAATAAAATAATATTATGAATAAATTTGAATACAATTTTTTTAAAAAGTATGTACCAGAAGATGAACAGTTAATGCATGTTATTCATGTACATACTATAGAAATAATCAACAAAGTCATTGCTCGGCTAGTTCTATGAGTATGAATTCCCTGTTTCTTTTACTATAATTCTATTATGTTAAAAGAAGTAATTCCCTTTATTGCTTTTGAAGTTATACTATTTTTATTATTTTTAAGAATTGTATATGTGATTTTTGATTGGTATAATGATGTTTTCATACTTACAGATTTAACTTTATATCAACTAAACTGGAAACTTACTAAAAAAACACTTGATAGTATTCCTTTTGAAAAAATACATCTAATTGAAGTTGAAGAAAACTGACAAATGGATAAGACTTTTAAAAAATGAGATTTAATCATTCATAGACTAGAAGAAGAAACTCTAGTAAAGAGAGACCTACCAGAAAAACTTGTTCTTAAAAGTACTCCACACCCTTTTGATTCAGCTGACAAAATAGAAGAGCTGTATAATGAAATAGAACTAGAAGAAGACCATAGAGATTTAAAATATGATGTAATAATGGATGCTTTATGATGAGTAGTTGAAAATTATTTAGAATGAAAAGGTCAATGATATACAGAAAATAATATAGATTCATGATATTTAGGAAATGTTGAAAAACAAGACTGAACAATAGATTTAAGATAAATTAATTTTTTTATGGTCATTTTCTTTCCAGCGTGAAAAAATAACAAAAAATAATACTTAGTTT
>CAYFPB010000111.1:0-4198 GCA_964344895.1 uncultured Candidatus Peribacteria bacterium
TTAATTTTTGAAGTTGAGATTTTACAATAGATTTTTGGTTAAAACAAAATGTAGTATGAACAGGTAATCAACATGTATTTATGAATGGTAAAGATGGTGCTTGGTGAAGTATATCATGGAGATTACACTTTTGAGATAATGCAAATTCAAGTAAACTTAGGTTTTCAGCAGGTAATTCATCATGAGGTATTAATGTAGATTTAAATTGAAGTTCAGATTTAGTAGCAAATACTTGGAATCATGTAGCTATAGTTAGAAATTGAAATAATTGGTCTATGTACTTAAACTGAGCTTTAGATGCATCAATAACTAGTTCTGCTACATTATTAAATACTACACAAGGATTGTTTATATGATATAATAATTATCATGCATCTTACTTAGATTGATATTTAAATAATGTAAGAATATCTAAATGAATAGCTCGTACAACTGATCCAAATGATTACTTATACATAGCTGACTGACAAACATGATTTAATGTACCAACACAAGCATATTGAATTAAAAAAGCTGGATGGATGTTACAAGATCCAAACTGTGAATTACCAGATGTAGTTATCTGAAATCAAACATGGGCAGGATGTAATAGTACTTTGGGAACATGAGTAAATTATGTACCATGAGATTGTTATACATATAATTCTTCAAATACTTGAACTTGATGTGGTGGAAGTACAACAAAAGAAAGTAACTATAACTCTACATATTGAGTAAATAATATATGGTGAAAAATGTATTTATGGAATAATGCTGGAAATGCATGTTGAGAATGATATCATTTACCAAGTATTGAGGAGTGGGTTGTAGCAATGAAGTATTATTGATGTACAGATATGACAGCTTCTACAAGATGATGGTTTTGTTCATGATTATGATGAGAAACTTGAACTTTATATACAAATTTAAATACACCACTATCAGGTTATTTTAATAATAATTGAGTAGATTTTAATCGTCGTTGATATAATGTAACTTTTTGGACTGCAACTGAAGATAGTTGAAAGTGAGTATGAGTTCGTTTAAATTATGCAAATGATACTGTCAAGAATGCACAATGGGCTAAAGAATATGGTTTTTCAGTTAGATGTATAAAAGATACACCAGCTTCATGTAAATCAATTAAAGAAGATAATCCTGATGCAGCAGATGGAATATATACTATAGATCCTGATGGAAGTTGATCTAATCCTGCATATGATGTTTATTGTGATATGACATCACATTGAGGAGGATGGACATTAGTTTGAGTAAAAACATGATGAAGTTGAGTAATTAAACCACAAACTTTGTGGAATTCTAGTTATACTACAGAAAATATAAGTACTTATTGAGCTATTCCTACAACATGAAATCATATATTTGATACATGGAATAAAGTAAATATGACAGATGTAAGAGTAAAAACATGAACACATGATGATTTTATGCAAGTGCAAACTACATCATCAACAATGCAAACTTTCTTTAATAATAATTGTAATAGCCAAACAGTTTCATATACTAAAGCTAGTTGAACAGATCATTTACATATATGTACATCAACTTGAGATTGAAGATCATGATGAGGTGATTGAGAATCAGTAGTATTAGGTTTTCATAAATACTCTGAATTTGCACATTGAGATTATACTTGAAATGCTCATAGTTATGCATCTTTTGATTCAAAAGCAACATATATAACTTCTGATTCATATCATTATGATATATCTTGATATGTACAAGTTTGGGTAAGATAAAAAAATAATTAATTTTTCTTAAATTTTCTCTTGCAAAATAAAAAAATGATAAGAATAAGTACACAAAATTATAAAAGAAAGCCTGATGGCTTTCTTTTATGGTTCCTTTAAGTAATAAATATAATAACTATGCAATTAAAATCTAATAAATTTAATAACTTAATGAAAAAAGCATTTCCTTTTTTGGAATGGTTACCAGAATTAAAAGATAAGGAAGTATTGAAAGCTGATATAATAGCAGGTATAACTGTAGCTTTGGTACTTATACCACAATCAATGGCATATGCTCAGTTGGCATGACTTGAAGCATATTATTGATTATATGCATCATTTTTGCCAGTAATGGTAGCAGCTTTATGGTGAAGTTCTAGACAATTAGCAACTTGACCAGTAGCAATCGTATCTCTGTTAACAGCTACATCTTTAGAATCAATTGAAGCAGTAGCAATAAGTGGACCTGTGTGATATGCTATATATGCAGCAATAATAGCATTAATTGTATGAGTTATACAATTAAGTATGTGAATATTTAAGATGTGAAAACTAGTTGATTTTTTATCACACCCAGTAATAGTATGATTTACAAATGCAGCAGCAATAGTTATATGAGCATCACAATTGAATAAGTTATTTTGACTAAGCTTTTGACAAGCTCTATCAACATGATGAGTATTAGAGAAAGCAGATCATAAATATCAAGAAATAATTAATATAATGCAAGCAAGTGTTACTGATACACATATGCTTACATTCCTAGTATGAATTGGTTCAATATTAATACTAGCATATTTAAAAAAATATATGCCAAAAGTACCTTGAGTACTAGTAGTAGTTGTTTTATTTACTATGATGTCATGGTATTTAGAGTTTGAAAAACAATGATGAATGGTAGTTTGAAGTATACCAAAATGATTACCTGACTTTAATTTTCCTTTAGCTAGTCTATCTTGGGAAGAAATAAAAGAAGTACTTTCTGAATTAATGTTCCCAGCATTAACAATAGCTATATTATGATTTGCAGAGGCTATAAGTGTTGCAAAAGCTATGGCATCTCAATCAAAAACAGCAGTATCAGCTAATAAAGAGTTGGTATGACAATGACTTGCTAATATAGTAGCATCAGTGAATCAAGGTTATGCTGCTAGTTGATCATTTTCTCGTAGTGCAGTTAATTTTTCTTCATGAGCTAGAACATGATTTTCTTCAGTAGTTACATGAATACTAGTTGCTATAACTCTATTATTTTTAACACCACTATTATACCATTTACCACAAGCTACACTAGCAGCTGTAATTATGGTAGCAGTAGCATGACTTGTAAAAATAGATCCAATAATACAAGCATGGAAAGTTCAAAAACATGATTGATTAGTAGGTATTATAGTATTTTTTGCAACTCTTGTAACAGCTCCACACCTAGAAAATGGTCTTATTTTATGAGTAGTATTATCACTTGTATTTTTTATATATCGTAGTATGACTCCTAGATTTATAGAGTTTGGATGGTATTGAAATGACTTAAGAGATGCTCATATTTTTAATCTAAAAACAAGTAAAGATGTATGAATATATGGTTTCCAATGACCACTGTATTTTGCTAACTGTTGATACTTTGAATGAAAATTATTAAAAGCAGTAGCATCTAAACCAGATCTTAAGTTAATTATATTAGATATGGAATGAGTACATGAAATAGATGCATCATGATTAGAAGTAATAGAAAGTATGGTAGAATGATTTGAAAAAGCATGAATAAAAGTACTATTTTCAAGAGTTAAAAGACTTGTATATAAATCATTTGAAAGAACAGGATATTTAGAACATTTTTGAAAAGAAAATATATTTTTAAGAAATAGACATGATGCTTTAGAATATGCTAGAGATGAATTAAAAATGGATATAGATGTTGAACCATTTTATACAGAAATAGTAGATGAAGTAAAAGCAAATACAGTTGATTTATATATATGAATAAAATGAAAAATAAGAAAGTTTAGAGATATTATTACAGATATAAGACAAAAGAATTTAAAATAATTTGACATTTTGTGTTATATTGTATAATGATATAGTTATTTTAATTAATTACATATTAGATTATGGCTGCAACAATGACAATGGATGGTCTATTAGATAGATATGAAACAAATAAATTAAAGAATAAAAATGTAGAAAAAATACTAGAACAAATAGTATCTCATAAAGAAGTTGTATCATATATAATTGAATGATGAGATAAGTATTTAACACTTGCTTTAGAAGAAGCTCAAAATATACTAAAAGATTCTAAAGACAAATTAGAAGTATTAATATGATTAGATAGATTACTAAAAATATATTTTGAATCATCTGTTAATAAAATTTCAACAGAAAACTGTCAGAAAGTAAGAGAAATATATGTAGACTTAAAAGATTCAGAATATAAAATTCCAAAAAAGCAACTAGAAACAATTAGATCT
>CAYFPB010000112.1:0-4197 GCA_964344895.1 uncultured Candidatus Peribacteria bacterium
AAGGGACATTTCTACTTTGTCACAGGTGGACATTTTAACTTTAATTTCTACAAAAAAGTAAAGAAAAGTTTGCTTTTTTCCAAAAATGTAATATAATATTTTTAACTCATGGTAAATGAGGAAATAAAATAAAGAAAAAAGAGAGGGGCCTAACCTCTCTTTTTTCTTGCTTTCTTTTTTGTATTATTTTTAGTAATACAAAAAGCAAAAATATATCCCTTCTTATTTTTCAAGGATAGATATATTCTCATGGTAAATATATTAGGAAATAAAATATATTTCCTAAAGGAAAACTTCCAGAAGGAAGTCTTATTAGTATATTAAAATAAAAAATAAAATCAAATAAAAGTATATAAAAAGAGTATATTTTAATTTATATTAAATAATTAAGCATGATAAAAATAATTATATTAGCAGACTCATATAAGCATTTTGAAAAAGCTATTTTAGAGTATGAAAAAAGACTAGGGAAACAAATAGAAGTAGTAAAATTAAAACCAGTAAAAAATTGAAATATTATAGAAAAGGAAACAGATAGTATTATAAAATATCTAGAAAAACAAAATGCTTATAAAATAGTATTAAATCCAAAAGGGAAAAACTTAAGTACAAAAGAATTTTATGATTTTATAGAAAAGAAAAAACAAACTACAAAAAATATTGTTTTTATTATTGGAGGAGCTTTATGATTAGATTATGAAAAATTAAAAAATAATATAGATTATGAACTAAATTTATGAAAAATGACTATGCCTCACTCTTTAGCTTTACTTGTTTTACTTGAACAAATATATAGACTTGAGATGATAAAAAAGGGGACTAGTTATGATAAATAGTTGAAAAATAATAGTAATTATGATATAGTATAATTATTAATTTATTAAATAACTAAGTTATGGAAATAATTATAGGAGTAATATGATATATTGTTACTTTTGGTGGTTTGTATATGATTGCAAAGGAAATGAAGCATCCTTTTCCAATATTTGCTTTCATTCCAATTATAAATTTTTTTATGATTCTTAAATTTGCATGATATTGAACATGATTTTTTTTAGTTTGGATATTTTTGTCAGGATTAGGGGTTGTTTTGCCTATTATATGAGGAGCTTTATTTATACTATTATGGTTATATATAGTTTTTAGGTTTTGTATGAGAACAACAGGAAATATTCAAATAGCAGTTTTAACAATGTTTTTTCCTTTTGTATGATTTTATTTAGCAGGTTTTATGTTAAAAAATAAAAATAATAAAGAAGTAACTAATAAATATGATGCTGTAAATCAAAGAAAAGTTAGATGTAATAATTGTGAAAAAATATTAATTATTTCTAGGGATATTAAAAATGTAAAATGAAAATGTCCTAAGTGTTGAAATATAATTGAAATAAAATAATTATTTATTTGCAAAAATAAAAAAACTATTGCAAAAATATTAATTAAGACTATTATGAAAAAGTGATTATTTTGTCACTTTTTTTGATTGTGTCAGTTATAATAAATAAGTACTTTATATAATTAATATTTTTATTATGAAATCTATAAAATTATTGTTACAAGTTTTATTGATAACTATATGTACATATGGTACATCATTTGCAATAGTTGAATTTGATTCATCTACAGTTGAAATAGATGAAGAAGAGGTAAAACAATGTATGGCTGAATGATTTGAATTAGAAGATTGTTTGCCTAATAATACAATTCAAATGGGGATTGATGATAATCAGATTGAAGATAAATTAAAAGATTTAGAAACGGAAGTTAAAGAAGAGGATTTTGATTTTGAATTAAAATCATTTAATAGCTGTGAATCACTTGAAAATGTAATGTGAAAATATATAAAAGACTATTGGAAAGCAAATAAAGATAAATGGTTGAGACCTATGCCACTATATAGAGGTATAGATATGATGGAAGATTCTGTAATGGTAGAAAGTAATACCGTAATGGAAAAATCAGCAGATGAGTCAGCTGGAGTATGATGATGAGCTGATTGAGATTTTTCTAAAACAAATACACAAGTAGATTGAGTAGATGAATCAGATATAGTAAAAACAGATGGAGAATATATTTACTACTATAATAAAACAGAAAAAAATGTATATATAGTAAATGCAGAAAAATTAGAAGTAATAAAAAAACTTAAATTACCAAAAACATTTAATAATGTAGTGCTTTATATTTGAGATAACAAGTTAACAATTCTTGCTTCATGATATAAATATAATGCAAGTTATTCTAGTTACTGGGTAGATAGAAGTTCAAAAACATATACAATAGTTTTTGATACTACAAAGAAAAAATCACCAATATTAACAAAACTGTATGTTGCTGATTGAACTCTAAGTAAATCAAGAAAAATAGGGAAATATGTCTATGTATTAAGTACAAATTATTTTAATATACCATTTTATAGCTTTAAAGAACTAGATGATATTACAATTGATTCTGCAAAAATATTACCTAAAAAGATAGATATAAGTAAGGTAGGAGATAAAGAAAAACAAAACTTAAAATTAAAATGAAAAAAACTACCATATAATATAACTTCATGAAATGTAGCTAGTTGTAATAGCATAGAATATGTATTACCAGATGAAGCTACAATGAAAAAATATGATTTTTCACCAGCTTATAATATTATTTCAGTAATAGATACTGAAGATACAAGTAAACCAGTAAAAACAAAAGTAATAGCATGATCAAATTCAGAAGTGTATATGAGTTTAGATAGTTTGTATCTAACTAGTCATATGCATAGAAGTTATGATTTTAGATGTGGACCATGACTTAGATGTATTATGCCTTACTACCATAGATGAGAAAATACTTTAATTCATAGAGTATCAGTTGATTGAGATAATTTAAAATATGCTGATTCAAATATTGTACCTTGATCACCATTAAATCAATATTCAATGGATCAACATAAAGATAAGTTTAGAATTATTACAAGTGTAAACTATCCTGAAAGATCAACTGGATTATATATATTAAATAAAGATTGATTAGAGTTACACTGAATGCTTGATTGAATTGAACCAGGAGAACAATTCAAAAGTTCTAGATTTATGTGAGATAAATTATTCTTAGTTACATTTAAACAAATAGATCCACTTTTTGTTATAAGTTTATCAGACTGACAAAATCCAAAAATACTTTGAGAATTAAAAATGCCTTGATATAGTACATACTTGCATCCATATGATGAAAATCATTTAATAGGACTTGGGTATGATACAAAAGAAAACAAATGGTGAGGTACTATGAACAATTGAGTAAAGCTTGATTTATATGAAATAAACTATGATAAAACAGTTTGAGATATATGTGTAGAAAAAAAAGCAGATGATTTACTTAAATGTATAAAGGAAACAGGTGTAGCTGAAATTGATTCACTAAAAGATTTCTTTACATGTGATTCAGTAGAACCATGTGATTATGAAAAAGATGATTACGTATTTACTGATACAGCTTATAGTATTATATATGATAATATAAAACAAAGTAGTAAAGCAAGTAATATATATGTTACTCAAAAATACACTAAAATATTTTGAGAAAATTGAAGTTATTCAGAGGCTATAAACAATCCTAGAATGTTTATGTGGAAAAGTGATGAAAATAAACTGTTCCTACCTATGACTCTTTATAAAAATGATAAAGATGATTACTATAAAAGAACTGATTTTTATCAATGATTAGTTGCTACTCAAATAGATAAAGATAATTGAATTAAAGAGAAATTTAGAATAAGTCACCTAGATATAGAAAAAGCAAAAAAAGATAGAAATAAAGAATGTTTGAAATATACTGCTAAAGAAAATGAAACTAAATGTAGAGAACTAATAGGTTGAGGTACATATTGTGAACCAACAAAAAGACAATATATACCAAAGTACTGTTACAAAGATTCTAGTATTTGAGAATATATGAGTAGTAGAAACTGGAATTATAGACAAAGTTTTGTAAACAGAGCCTTATGGATAGGAGACAATACTTATACTATAGGTGATGATATGATAAAATCTAGTGATATAAATACATGAAAAGAGAATGATAGAGTGGAGTTTGAGGGGATTGAAAAGTAGAAAAATAATTTGCAAAAAATCCAAAAAAAGTTATATTTAAAACATATTAAAAAATGAGTCTGTAAAAAATTTTGTGTATCTGGAAAAATAGCTACTATAAAAA
>CAYFPB010000113.1:0-4158 GCA_964344895.1 uncultured Candidatus Peribacteria bacterium
ATTTTTTTTTGCTTTTTTAATAACATCTTATATAATACAACTCAATTTTATAATTAATAAAAATATTTATGTTAACTAAAGCAAAAGAAGGTATTCAAAAAGCATTACACCACTTAGATATTGAATACTCTAAATTACAACTTGGTAGAGCCAATCCTGTAATGGTT
Organism: uncultured Candidatus Peribacteria bacterium; assembly: GCA_964344895.1. Classification (GTDB taxonomy): domain Bacteria; phylum Patescibacteriota; class Gracilibacteria; order BD1-5; family UBA6164; genus UBA6164. Next base: position 168 of record CAYFPB010000113.1, read on the forward strand.
GAATGAATAATGGTAGACCAATATGGGTCTATGCAACCATTACAAAACATGGCAGCTGTTACAAACCTAGATTCTCAAACTTTGTCTATAAAACCATGGGATAAAACTGTATTACATGCTATAGCTAAAGCAATAACTGATTCTGGTTTAGGTTTAAATCCACAAACTATGGCTGATTCTATTTTAATAAAAGTACCACCTTTAACAGAAGAAAGAAGAAGAGAGCTAGTAAAAGTAGCTAAATCTATGTCTGAAGAAGCAAAAGTTTGAGTTAGAAATGCTAGAGCTGACTCTCATAAAAGTATTAAAAAAGCTGAAGATGATAAAGAAATATCTGAAGATCAAGCTAGAGATTTAGAAAATGACTTACAAAAACTAATAGATGAAGCTAACAAAAACGTAGAAGAACATTTTAAACATAAAGAGGCTGATATAATGAAAATATAAAAAAAATTTGCAAAAAGCAATTTTTTTAATATACTCCTCACATAAATTTATTTTATATACAATAATTTTAAGCAAAAATGGCTAAAGGTAAAAGAACTTATGTTGCTTTCTATTCTACTGAAACTGGAAATATGGTACACACTACTAATATCCAAAAAAAGAATTTTGAAGCTGGAAAAAAAGGTCCAACTTTAAGAAAGTATAACAAAGTAACAAGAAAACACGAAGTGTTAAAAATGAAAGAAATAAAAAAAGGTTAATCAAATTGATTAACCTTTTTTTATTATAATATTATAAAAGAAAAAATATTTAAAATTTTAATGTAACAAGTAATTTAAAATCATAAATTTTCTAACTGTATGAATCCCAATCTTTGATTGGTTGAGTTTTAGAAAATTTATAGATTTTTATTATGAAGTGAAATGTTAAGAAATTTTATTATTTTTGATTTATAATATTATAATAAAAATTAACTTTTAAAACTATGTTTTTCAATATATTCTTCTACTTCTTTGTCTAATTCTGGTGATATTACTTCATTTGAAGAAACTAGACTTACATCTTCATCTTCTTCAAATGCTTCTAGCATTTTTTTAAATTTTAATACTTTATCAAAGTCTGTTATCTCAGTATCATTATCTGGAACAAAATCAAGTTTTGATTCCATTACATCTATACCCTTCTCTTCCAAAGTCTTTTCTACAGACATAAAGTCCTCAACACTTGTAATTATTTTTATATAATTATCCCCTAATATAATATCCTCCGCATTTGTATCAAAAACTATCTCTTCAACTGTATCATAATCATGTTTACTTGGATCTATAAATATAACTCATTTTCTATGAAACATCCAAGAAACAGCTCAACTTTCTCACATATTTCATCCATATTTTGAAAATATATGTCTAATACTAGATACTGTTCTATTTTTATTATCTGTTAGAGTAGATACCATTAAGGCAACTCCTCCTGGAGCATATCACTCATAAATTACCTCAACTATTTGAGCTGCTGACTTATCCTCTCATGTTCATTTTTTTATTGCTCTATCTATATTATCATTTGGTACTCACTCTTTTTTTGCTTTATATATTGCTGCAGCTAAAGCTGGATTTCCATCTGGATCTCCTCCTCCAGCTGCTGCTATTGCTATCAATTTTGCATGTACAGAAAATACTTTTCATTTAGCTGCATTCACAGCATCTCTCCTTTTTGCTACGACTGGACCTCTTCACATATTTTTATTATTAAATTATAAATTACAATCCCTCCCCCTCGTTCCTCAGGTACTTAGTATGCCCCAGCGAAGCGAGGGTGCCCTTTAAAAAAGGGAGAAACTTACTTTCTTCCCTTTTTAAGGGAAGTCCCCAAAGAGGAATGGTTTACTTAATATTAAACTCTTTTAACATATTTCTAAACCATAGTTTATCTTTAAATAAATATGTTAAATCATAGTGAGCTTTTTCTATACTTACTCATCTATCTAAATATTTTTTATCTACTTTATTATTTTCTACTACATCAGTTATTATTTGTATTTTTTCATTATAATTCCTTCATCTAGTTGGAAACTTAACTGTATCAATATTTTTAAATTGAGAGAAAAATACATATGTATATAGATTTAGATTATCTCATCTAGCATAAGTATTTGCTAAATCATAAGCTTTTAGTTTAGCTGTTCCTCATAATTGTTTAGTTTTACTAGTTAAATACTCTATTCATGTTTTTATAGATTCTTCTATTTCTTTTTCTAGCTCACTATACTCTGAATTATCTAAATACTTTAAAGCTTTTAGGTAAGTAATAATATTTTTATTTCTTTGATCTCATATAGGTTTTAGAGAATCAAAGAATAGGTCAACTCTAGTTTTTGAAGATTCTATTATTTTTTGTAATCTTTCTTTTAATACGCTTTCTTCTTCATATCACAAATCAACCCTTCTAAATATTTCTTCTATTTGTTCAAATATATCTTCATAATCATCATCCATCAAATCTACCTTATACTCATTTGATAACTCATCATCAAGGATAAATTCCTTAAAATCGGCCCTAAATTTTTTCTTGATATTCATATCATTTAACACTACTGTACATATGTCTTTTGCTCAATACTTATGTTCCGCAAAACATAGTCAATTATTATATCTACAGAAATCTCATTCTCCAAATACTTCAAACAATGTATCTGGAAACTCTGTAACTAGTACTTCTATTTCTTTTAAGGTTAATTCTCTTGATAGTATTACTTTATTTATCTTATAATTTTCTAACAAAAATCTAATTGCTTCACTATTATAAACAGCCATTATTGTAGATATGTTTATCTTCCCTTCATAGTTTATCTCTTTTAAATACTCAAGTATTCCTATATTTCAACATATTATACCATCTACTCATACTTCCCTAAATTCTTCTATCATTTGTTTTATAAGTGGAAATGTATGCTCAGTATAATACCAAGCATTCAGATTTATAAATACTTCTATATCATATTTATGTGCTTCTATCACTATTTGTCTGAGTGTTTCCAAATCTGTTATTTGCTCATGCTCAGCAAATCTACCATTTGGACTTACTTCAAACCCAAATTTTTCATGCCAATAACTAGGATTATACCCAGTAAAAAACTCAGTTGCTCCCCCTTCAACCAAACTTTTTATATATTTCCCAACATCCTTAGCATTTTTTCACTTAGTATTAAAACCAAGCCCAACTATCTTTTTAAACATAATTTTTTATTTTTTTAATAAATTAATTTGCTTTTTTGTTATTATTTGATATAATGTTATTGTTATTACGATTTAGTTGTATTGTTTGCAGTATTATACTGTAAGTGGTGCAACTTTTTTTATTTTCTTTCCAATTTATTTCTTTTATTTGTTAAAGAATCTATATATCACCTAGCTTCTTTTCTTAAAAAACAAGAATATTTTTTTTCATTTGGTACTATTAATAATTTTAATTTATTATTATCTCTTAAATACCTAACTAAACAAGCAAAATCTCAATCTCATGTAATAATTATTGCTTTATCAAAATTATTTAACTCTATCATAACTTCTAAAACAAGTTCCGCATCTACATTTCACTTTACTCTACCATCTTTTAATTCTAAAACTGGTTTAAACACACAAATAAAACCTAATTTTTGTAAATAGGTATACATACTTTGATTTGATGATATATATCATATAAACAAATATATATTTTCTACATTATATTTTTTCTTCAAATGCTTTGCTAATTTTTTCCAATCAAGCTTCCATCACTGTTCCCTAACTGATAAATTTACATTCTGTGAATCTATAAATGCAAAATTTTTCTCTAACTTTTTCATATTTTCTTCTATTAATATTTACTTATTCTATCTTAGCTAAAAATACATATATTGCAAATTTTAAAAACAAGAAAAAATCAGCTAATTAATTAGCTGATTTTAAATAAGATGATATTAGTTTTTTCATCACATAACTAATAGATTTATGGTATAATCTCAAAAAGAGTGGATTTATTATTGAAAAATATAAAAAAAGAA
>CAYFPB010000114.1:0-4057 GCA_964344895.1 uncultured Candidatus Peribacteria bacterium
TACCCCATTAAAAAATGATTAAATTTTGAAAGAAAATTTTATTTTTTTCCAAAACTTGCAAAAATTTTCATTCTCCATATACTGGAAAAGCTAAAATATCACAAGAAAAACTTACAATTGTAAGTACTGAATAAAAAATAAAGATGGGTAACTTAGGTTGCTCGCCCTTCTTTTTGTTTTTTTATTCAGATTGAAGTGATGTTTTAGCGAACAGAGAAGCTTAAGTTACCCTTTTTTGTTTGCTAAAACTCCTTCATCTGAAAACTTAATTTATAAATTAAGATATTTTGGCATATTAATTTTTAATATGCTTTTTTATTATGAAAAAAAAATCTAAAAACTCATCTTTTCATTCAGCAAAAAAAAGAAAAAACGATGAGTTTTATACACAGTTATCTGATATAGAAAAAGAACTAGGTTACTATAAAAACCACTTCAAAGATAAGACTGTATTTTGTAATTGTGATGACCCTTGATATAGTGAATTTTTTAAATATTTTGTTTTGCAATTTAAAGCTCTTTGAATTAAAAGACTAATAACCACCCACTATATAACTGATAAACCAAGCTATAAGCTAGAAGTAAACTCTAAAAATATAAACTCTATTCTTCCCTATATCAAAAATACTATTATATTTGATGATTGAGAAATATTTAAACACTTTTGAATAAAACTTAAAAAAAATTGAGACTTTAGAAGTGATGAATCAATAGAACTATTAATAAAAGCTGATCTAATTATTACAAATCCACCTTTTTCCCTCTTTAGAGAATATGTAGCTCAACTGTTTGAATATAATAAAAAGTTCATAATAATTTGAAACATGAATGCAATTACTTACAAAGAAATATTTAAACTCATAAAAGAAAATAAAGTATGGTTATGAAATACTTTTCCAAAAGAATTCAAAGAACCAAACTGAAATATAAAAAAATTTTGAAATATTAATTGGTTTACAAATATTGAAACTCAGAAAAGATATGAAGATCTTGTATTATACAAAACATATAATGAAAAAGATTATCCTAAATATGATAATTATAATGCTATTAATATAAGTAAAGTTAAAGATATTCCAATTGATTACAAAAGTGAAATGTGAGTTCCTATAACATTTTTAAATAATTATAATCCTAATCAATTTGAAATATTAAGTTCAAATGATATAAGAAAAAATGAAAATATACCTTTTAAAAAACACTGATTAATTAAAGATAAAGATTGAACAATCAACTGAAAGGCAACTTATGCAAGAATAGTAATCAAAAACAAAAATCCTCTGTAGCCTCTTTCTCCTATTCAAGATAGGGGTATTAAAAAGAAATGTAATTTAAAACTAACAAAACAAATTATGAAAATCCAATTAAAAGAAATCCCAATAAAAGATGTAACTAATGGGTATATAAATGATAATGAAGAATGAGTTGTAGGATTTGGTGGGAAACTAAACATCCGTCCAAAATATCAAAGAGAATTTGTATATAAAGACTCTCAAAGAAACTCTGTGATAGAAACAATTAGAAAAGACTTCCCCCTAAATGTAATGTATTGGGTAAAAAATAAAGATTGAACATATGAAGTATTAGATTGACAACAAAGAACAATAAGTATATGTGAATACATAGACTGAAAATTTTCTTTAGATTATCAGTATTTTCATAATCTAGAAGACAACGAAAAAGAACAAATACTAAACTACAAACTGATGATATACATCTGTGAATGAGAAGATAAAGAAAAACTAGACTGGTTCAAAACAATAAATATAGCCGGAGAAAAACTAACAGAACAAGAACTAAGAAATGCAATATATACAGGTAGTTGGTTAACCGATGCGAAAAAACATTTTTCAAAAACAAATTGTCCAGCCTATAATATTGCAAGTGACTATATGACTGGTTCCCCTATTAGACAAGATTATTTAGAAACAGCCATATCACGGATAAGTGATGATAAAATAGAAGATTACATGGCAAAAAATCAACAAAAAAGTAATGCAAATGAACTATGGTTATATTTTTCTAGTGTTATAAACTGGGTAAAAATTATTTTTCCAAATTATAGAAAAGAAATGAAATCAGTGAAATTTTGATTGCTTTATAATGAGTATAAAGATAATGAATATGACTCTATAAAATTAGAAGAAGAAATATTAAAACTAATGCAAGATGAAGATGTTACTAAAAAATCTGGTATTTATTATTATATACTGACAAGAAAAGAAAAATACTTAAGTATCAGAGCCTTTACAGATAAACAAAAAAGAGAAAGTTTTGAAAAACAAAAAGGAATTTGTAAATCATGTAACAATGAATTTGAAATAAACCAAATGGAAGCCGATCATATAAAACCTTGGCACGAAGGATGAAAAACAACTTCTGAAAATTGTCAGATGCTTTGTAAGGGGTGTAATAGGAGAAAGAGTTGAAAATAGGATAAAAAATTTGACTTTTTTATATTATTTTTATATAATAAAGTTACTTTAGTAAGACATATGTGCTTACACTGAACCTGAGTAGAAATACTCAGGGGGCAATTTCACTAGAGATTTAAAAGAGACTTAAGTCTCTTTTTTATTTCTTTAAATACAACTTGTTTTAGTTTAAATTCTCTTTTTGTAAACCTATTAGTATGCATCATTTTTAACTGATACAAAAGTGCTGTATACTTTTTTCAACTAATAGTATAATTTACAAACCATGTACCTGTTTTAATCTTAGTACTTAATGGTATAACAAAACAAGTATCCTTTGAAAGTTTTTTTACAACCAATACTGGTCTTCTAAACTCTAATCATTTTCAACAAGACTCAGCTCCTATGTTTACTCAAACACTACTCCACCATATTTCTCATTCTTTTATGATTAAGTCATTAGTATTATTCTCAATCTCCTTTTTTAACTCATTCCACCTATCAAAATCTTTTTCCATAATAATTAAATTAAAATATACTTTTATTATTATACTCATACCTCATTAAAAAATGATTAAAATTTGAGAGAAAATTTTATTTTATGTATTTTTTGTAGATTTAGACATATAAAAACATTGCATTTTTATAAAATAATAATATTATATATATATTATCTAAGACTAAGTTTTTTATTATCAAAGTCTTTCCTAAAAAAATAATATGAATAATAAAATATCAATTCACTTCTTCAACGATAGAGAGGTTCGTGCTGTTTGGGATGAAGAAAATAGTAAATGGTGGTTTTCTATTATAGATGTTATTAGTATCTTAACAGAAAGTAAAAACCCAAGAAAATACTGGAGTGTAATGAAATCAAGACTCAAAAATGAAGGAAATCAGTTGACTACAAAATGTAGTCAACTGAAACTTGAGTCAAATGATGGGAAAAAATATGCTACTGATTGTTTTTCACAAGATGATCTTATTAAAGTAGTAAAAATTATTCCAAGTAAAAAGTCACTAGATTTTCTTGATTGGTTTACTTATAGTGATAATACTATAGATGGACAAAGTAAGAAAAAAGCATATGCACTATTTGAAACATCTTTTATAAATAGTATTGAAGTTGGTACAATTCAAGGTTTACAACAAATTCATGCATATTTGTTTGGTGGATTATATGATTTTGCAGGACAAATCAGACAAAAAAATATTTCTAAAGGTGGTTTTCAGTTTGCACTAACTCAATACTTAGAAAATACTTTAAAAAATATTGAACAAATGCCTGAAAATAGTTTTGAAGAAATTGCAGATAAATATATAGAAATGAATATTGCTCATCCTTTCATGGAAGGTAATGGAAGAAGTACTCGTATTTGGTTAGACTTAATGTTAAAAAAATCTATATCAAGATGTATAGATTGGAGTAAGATAAGTAAGAATGACTATATGAATGCTATGATTAAAAGTCCTTCAAATAGTAAAAAAATAATTAGTTTATTAAAAAATGCTCTAACTGATGAAATTCATAGTCGTGAAATGTTTATGAAATGAATAGATTATTCTTATTATTATGAAGAAGAGTAAAAAGTTTTAACTTTTCTACCACCCCGGACTAAAGATCCGGGGCTTTTAGTTTCTGT
>CAYFPB010000115.1:0-3956 GCA_964344895.1 uncultured Candidatus Peribacteria bacterium
AAAAAAATTTGCTTTTTTTAAAAGTTATTATATAATAAGTGTACAAAATATATATACTATTTTGAGCATGACTATTTCTTAGCTAATAAGAAATAACAAAAAAAGCCTCTGTTTCAGGCTTTTTTTGTTGTTATAGTTAAAAACATAATTCTATTTTTAGAAAAAATATTATTATTATAACTAAAACATATATACAGATTTTGAGCATATCACTATCTCCTTATGCTCATTAAGGAATAAAAGTAACTAAAAAATTAGTTACTTTTATAATATATATAAAATATATACAATTACAAGTTTTTAATTAATTATTTTGATAAAAACTATATTTTTTACTAAAAATATTGCAAAATAAGTATTTTGCTTTAAAATAGTAGTAGATTTTAAAAAATAAATAAATAAAAAAATGCCAAAAATAATAGAAAAACTAAAATCAAACTTTGTATTTAATACATTTTCTGATTTAGCTTTACTGTTTAAAAATTTTTTAAACTGGATTTCTTCAGCTATAGTAATATTTTTGTGGTCTTTATTTGTATTACTTGTTTTATTTTATTGAATTTCATTTGTTTATAGTTCTTTTGTATGAGCAGAATTAAATTTGTATTCAAGTATGTTTTGAAATATAGTATTTATATTATTTATAATAATATTTTTTTATACAGGCTTACTATTTATCAATTTATATAATTCTTACATAAATTGAAACAAATTAAAAATAAGAGAAAATAAATATTTTAGTTTCAAATTGATTATTAAATATTTTAAATTATCACTATTAAATATAGCAGTATTATTTATACCATTAATAATTTTTCTTTTTTTAATTTTTATATTATATCTTATAGCATGAGGTATGTCTTGAGCTCATGATTTAATGGAAGTATGAAAGCTTAATTATTTATCAATTACAAGTTTGGTTTTATTTGTTGTTTTTTTAATTTCAGTTGTATATTTATATTCAAGACTTATCTTTTCATATTTTATATTGTTGGATGAAAATAATTATAAAGAAGAAAAATCAACCTTTTATTATATGAAAGAATCTCTTAGAAGAACAAAGTGAGTAAAAATATTTTTGAAACTATTAACAGTTGTAGTTATATTTTTAACTATATATGCACCTATAAATTATTTAAATAATTGATTAGAGCATGAGTCAAAGCTAATAAGAGACTATATAGTACTTTCTAGTTTAGATGAAAAACAATTAGAAAATTTAAATAGTAAAGAATTATATTATTATGAGTCTTTAAAACTAGAGTTTAAAGATTTAGAAAATACTGAAATAGCAACAAAACTAAGTAGAAATAGTGTATATTTATTATTATTTTTAGTATTTAATTTTATCTTTTTCTACTCTATACTTATAATGATTTTAAACTCATTTTATAGAAAGGAACTTAACAATTAATTAAAAAGAAAATGAAAGTATTAATATTTTGAGATGTGTATGGTAGAATAGGTAGAAATGCACTTAAAAAAGAAATACCATTATTAAAAGAAAAGTATTCTGCAGATTTTGTAATTACAAATATAGAGAATTGTACTTCCGGTAGATGACCTATAGAAAAGCATATATTAGAACTAGAAGAATTATGAATTGATGTAATGACTTCTTGAGATCATATTTTTGATAATATAGTAAAAGTACAAGACTACATACAAAAACCTGATTCAAAATTAATTAGATGAGCTAATTATTATGAAACTCAAGCTTATAAAATACCAGGAAAATGATATAAAATAGTAGAAAAAAATTGAAAAAGATTACTTGTTATACATTTGATAGGGGAGATATTTATGCATCATAAGGTTTATAATCCATTTTTAAAAGCTAGAGAAATACTGGAAGAATTAAAAGATGAAAAAATAGATGGAATAATTATTGATTTTCATAAAGAAGCTACTTCAGAATGATATGGTTTAGCTAATTACTTGGATGGGGAAGTAAGTTTTATCTTTGGTACTCATACACATGTACAAACTAATGATGATATTATTCTTGAAAAGTGAACTTGATTATTATCAGATGTATGAATGAATTGATCATTATATTCTGTTATATGAGCAGACTATAAAAGTGTTAAAAAAAGATTTTTAACATGAATTAATAAATGAAAAATAGAACAATCTTTAGATACAAACTATGTGGTATCAGGGGTTTTTGTTGAAATATGAGATGATTGAAAGTGTGAAAGTATAGAAAAAATAAGAATAAAATGAGAGTTATAACCCCCCTCCTAGCCTCCCCCTAGCAGGGGAGGAATAATAAAAAAAATATCAACTAATTAGTTGATATTTTTTTGTTTAGAAAAATTTTATTTTATCAGCATTTGGATGATCTCTTAATTTTTCAAGGGTTTTTGCTTCTATTTGTCTGATTCTTTCTCTTGTAACTCAAAATTCTTTACCTACTTCTTCTAGAGTATGTACATCTCATCAGTCTAAACCAAATCTCATGATTATAATTTTTCTCTCTCTTGGAGTTAAGAAGTCTAACATATCATATAAGTTATTTTTTAAAAGATTCATATTTGTTTGAGCATCAGGAGTTGGATTTTTCTCATCTTCAATAAAGTCTCATAAACTAGTATCTTCTTCTGAACCAACAGGAGCATCAAGACTAAGTATGTCTTGGCTTATTCTCATTATTTGTCTTACTTTTCTTATATCCATATCAAGCTCAGTAGCTAACTCTTCCATCAAAGGTTCACGAGTTAATTCTTGAGTAAGTCTTCTGTAAGTATGAGTAAACTTATTTATAGTTTCTATCATATGTACAGGAACTCTTATTGTTCTAGCTTGATCAGCAATTGCTCTTGTTACTCATTGTCTAATCCACCATGTAGCATAAGTAGAAAATTTAAATCATTTCTCAGCATCAAATTTATCAACAGCTCTAAACAATCATACATTTCATTCTTGAATCAGGTCAAGTAAACCAAGTCATCTTCACATGTATTTTTTGGCAATAGATACTACTAGTCTTAGGTTAGCAGCAGCAAGTTTTTTTCTTGCATCCATGCTTCAGGCTTTTATTTGTTTTCATAATTCTATTTCTTCTTCACTTGAAAGTAATTCAACTCTTCAAATCTCATTTAGATACATTCTTATAGAATCATCACTTATCTCAGATAATGAAACAGATTGTTTTACTTCCTTTTTTTCTTTTTTATCAGAACTAAATAGGTTAACTTTATCTAGATTGTCAACTATATCTATTTTTAGTTGTAAAAATCTAGTATATACTTCATCTAGTAAATCAAGATCTTCTTCAGCATTTGGTATAGCTGCCATTAGTTCATCTTGAGTAATAGATCATTCTTTTTTACCTTTTTTCATCAATTCCTGAACTCCCTCAGGCATTCAGTCTAGGTGTTTTTCATCTACTTTAACATCAATAAATTCTTGTAATCATTTACCAACTCTTCTTTTATCTTCACTTCTATCTACAGGTAGTTTACTTAGTCACTTTTCTTTTTGTAAAGCAAAGGCTATCTCTTCTCAATCATTTGTCTTCTCAATTCTTTCTAGTTCTTCATCAGTTGGTTCATCTAAATCATTTAAATCAACTTCTCAGTCTTCCTTATCTTCTGTATCTTTTTTAAGCTCTTTATTATCTTCTATATGAATCTCTTTCAATCATTCTAGATCAAGTCAAGCTTTTTTTAACTCTTTAATATCAATATTATTTAAATCTATTTCTTCTATACTTTCATCTCTTTTTTTTGTAGCCATTTAGATTTTATTAAAAATTAATTATATAAATACAAAAAAGCACCTTCATTTTTATCTATTTTGAAGGAAAAACTGCTATTATTTTTTTATTTTTTTCATATTTAAAAGAAATTAGGTTTCTTTTTATGCACAGGATTATATTAAAAAAGGGAATAAATGCAAGTTTTTTTGGCTCTTTTCTTCCTAACGTGAAAATTTTACACAAAAAAACACAA
>CAYFPB010000116.1:0-3956 GCA_964344895.1 uncultured Candidatus Peribacteria bacterium
CTATACCACCACCAAGATTTACAAAATCAAACTCAATACCAACTTCCTTTTCTATTTCAACAACCAACTCAAAAAGAATTTTTGCTGTTTCGACAAAATACATTGGATCAAGCTCATTTGATGCAACCATTGTATGTAGACCAAAATTTGTTACTCCAAGTTTTTTCAACTTGTCATAAGCATAGAATAATTGATCTCTCATCATACCATATTTAGCATCCTCAGGGTTACCAATAATTGCATTACCTGATTTAAGTGGACCTGGATTAAACCTACAACAAGCAACACTTGGTGTTAATCCAACTACCTCTATATAATAATCTATATGAGATATATCATCAAAGTTGATAGTTGCATTTAAAAAATCAGCTTGTACAAAATCTTCAGGAGGTGTATCATTTGAAGTAAACATAATATCTTCATCAGATACTCCAACCATATCAGCCAATTCAAGTTCTCCTAAAGAAGAACAATCCATACCACATCCCTCTTCTTTCAAAATCTGGAGAATATATGGATTTGGACAGGCTTTTACAGCATAATAATTTTTAAAGTTTGGTACCCAGGAAAAAGCATCAATATATTCTCTGATATTTTTCCTGATAGCCTGTTCATCATAAATATAAAATGGACCACCTTCTGCATCCCTTAAAGCCTTGAGTAAATCTTTAGGAAATGGTAACTTCTTTTTATTCTCACTCATTTTTATCTCTCCTTTTTCAATATATTAATCTAAAAAACAAGTAATATAGTTATATATAAATATTATTACTTGTCAATAAAAAAATAAATAGAATATTCTATTTATTTTTTGAATCATCATATGGATCTAAATGCACCATTATTTTCCAGTCTGATTTTTTGTCTATATCTGCTATATGAGCTTCAATATGATCTCATATTCTATGAGCATCAACTAGTAGTATTTCAGGATTAAAAACTAGATGTATTTCTACATATTTAATATTTCCAACCTGTCTTGTTCTTAATTCATGATAACTTGTTATAGGTTTATGTGATTTTACTATTTTTATTATCTGATTAACTTCATCTTCTTCAAGTGCTACATCCATAAGTAACAAAAATCATTTTTCGATTAATTCCCAAGCTGAATAAACAATATAAATAGATATTATTATTCAAATAATAGCATCTATATAGAAAAATCATGTAGCATATATTATGGCTAGTCAGATAAGTATTCAGGCATTTGAATATAAATCTGTTTTATAATGAAGTGCATCTGATTTAATAACCAAATTATTAGTTTTTTTAGCAACATACTCTAAAAAATATACCAAAGCCCCTGTTAATACAACACTTACAAGCATTACAGCTACAGATATACCTAAATAACTTACTTCTTCTTTATGAATTATTTTCATAACAGCTTCATAAAAAATATATATTCATGAAAAAGTAATAATTAATCATTCCAAAAGTGATGCAAATGCTTCTATTTTTCCTCTACCATAATTAAACTTACTATCAGGATCTCTCTCAGCATTTTTTACTGCAAAATAATTAAAAAGCGATACAAATAAATCCATTAAAGAGTCAATAGCACTAGATAATACTGCTATCGATCAACTTATTATTCATACTATAAATTTTATAACCAATAGTAAAAAAGCCGTAAAACTTGATACTATAGTTGCTGTCCTTTGTAAACTCATAATTTTTTATTACTTATAAATTCATCACCTAAAATCTATTTTTAATATTTCTCATTTAGTTTCACCTTTATAAAAAATAATTCTTATTTTTCATTTTCTTAGTCTATATATTTTTTCTAATCACTCCAACTTTTTTATATCATATCAATACAAATTTCATTTTATAATATCTTTAATTATATCTTCTAAAATTTTAGAAGTTTTATTATCTAATTTATCTAACTTTTTTTGCCATTTTTTAACCATTTTTTGATTCTAAATATGATAAAAATTCATCACTATCTATTCATTCCTTTATAAAATTAAACTCTATATCTTCATAATCACTTTTAAATTCATTATTTAAATCATTATATGAAATCACAGTGTTATCTTTGAATTTAGAAGCTATTTTTTCAGGAACTTCAACACTTATTACTGCCATAATTCTTTATTACTTAATAAAATTGTAAATATTATATATATTTTATATAATTTTTCAAGTTTTAATAAACTACTATCTTCTCATTAACAAAATTTTTAAGACCTCTTTCTGCCAACTCTTTACCATATCAGCTATCTTTTATTCAACCATATGGTAAAAATGGATATGATGTAACTATTTTGTTGATAAATACATTTCAAGCTTCTATTTTACTTGATACTTCTCTAAGACTTTCTATATCATCTCAGTATAAACTACAACCTAATCAAAACTTAGAATTATTAGCTAAGAGTATTGCTTCATCTAAATCTTTAGCTTTTACAATTGGAGCTACAGGTCAAAATACTTCTTCATCAAACACTCTCATTCCAGGTCTTACATCTTTTAATACAGTTGCTGGATATAGATTTTTATCATAATCTATAGCCTTTCATCATACAGTAAGTACAGCTCAAGACTTAATAGAATCATCTACTTGTGATTGTATTTCATCAATCATAGATTGTTTAGCAAGTGGTCACATTGTATTACTTTCATCCATTGGATTTCAAAGAGTAATCCTAGACATTTTTTTACTAAATTTTTCACAAAACTCTTGGTAATATTTTTCAAGAACTATAAATCTTTTAGCTGAGTTACATTTTTGTCCACAGTTTCATAGTCTTGCTGAAACAGCATCATTAACTATTCTGTCTAAATCATTATTTTCTAAAACTAAAAATGGATCATTTCAACCTAGTTCTAAAATAGAAGGAATAAGTTTTTCTCATGCTAGTTTTCAAATAGCTCTTCAAGCATAATCTCATCATGTAATATTTGTTCACCTAATTCTTTTATCTTTTATAATTAATTCAGAATCTCTTGGTGATATAAATAAGTTTGTAAATACTCACTCAGGAAATCATGCTTCTTTAAATAATTCTTCTATTTTTTCTGCTACCATAGGTACATTTGAAGCATGCTTATTTAATACTGTATTTCAAGCTATTATATTTGGTATTGCATTTCTGAATACTTGATTGTATGGAAAATTCCATGGAGCTACACTATATAATACTCCTAATGGTTCATATACTATTTTTCATTCTATTCATCATTCATTAAATTTTTTATCTTTTAATAATTCGCTGGAATTTTCTACAAACCACATTATTCAACTAGCTGATTTACTTACATCTGCTAAAGCATTTTTATATGTCATTCACATTTCTATCACATCTAGTTTTGCTAACTCTTCTTTATTTTCTAATAATAACTCTGCTAATCTAATAAATAGTTTTTTTCTTTCTTCATGGCTTGTTTTTTTCCATGAATCAAAAGCATTTTCTGCTTTATCTATTTTTTGTATTATCTGCTCACTAGTTAATAATTCAAACTCTGCATTTATTTCTTTTGTATATGGGTTTATCGATTGTATCATTCATGTATTTTAAAAAGTAAACTAAATATAATATACTTATAAAATCAAAAAAATCAACTGTACTCATAATTTATTATTAATATTTATTATTTCCCTACATTTTATTCATTAATATTTTTTTGTCAAACTTTTTATATATTTTTTATACACTATTAAATTGACTTATTTTTTATTTATATATACTTAAGATTGCTTCCTTTTGGAAGTTTTTCCATTAGGGAGTGTATTTTACTTCCTAATTTGTGCTAAAATGAGAATATATTTCTCCTTCAAAAAGAAGGGATATATTTTTGCTTTTTCTATTACTAAAAGTAATAGAGAAGATAAAGCAAGAAAAAAGAGAGTCTAACCCACTCTCTTTTTTCTATTTTTCCTCATTGCGCTAACATGAGTTATTAATATTATATTATATTTTTTTTAAAATGCAAAAGATTTT
>CAYFPB010000117.1:0-3950 GCA_964344895.1 uncultured Candidatus Peribacteria bacterium
GAAAAAAACTAACCTTTAGTTAGTTTTTACATTCCCTCACCTTGTGGTTCTCATAGATGCCTTTCTACTTCTATAAATTTTTGGGCTCATTTATCAAACATAAGTTCTGTAGTTCAGATTGGTCAGCTTCTGTTTTTTCTCATGAATATCTCTGTGATTCATTTCTTTTCTGTAAATTCATCATAGTATTCTTCTCTGTAAATCATAAGTATCATATCTGCATCTTGCTCGATTGCTCATGATTCTCTCAAATCTGACATCACTGGACGTTTATCTGGTCTTTGTTCTACGGCTCTTGATAATTGCGATAAGGCTATAATAGGTACACTTAATTCCCTAGCTAGAGATTTAAGTCATCTTGATATCTCTGATATTTCTTGAACTCTATTCATAGAGTTTCAATTACTCATAAGTTGTAAGTAATCTATTATAATTAAGTCTAAACCTGATTCTATTTTAAGTCTTCTACATTTAGATTTCAAGTCAACTAGATTACCTCAAGCAGTATCATCTATATATATATTAGCATCAGATAATTTTTCCATAGCTTCTCATATCTTTGCAAACTCATGATCCTCAAGTTCTCATTTAGCTAGTTTCCAACTATCTATTTGCATAGCTGCTGCTATCATTCTGTCTGTCAATTGTTCTTTACTCATTTCCAGAGAAAATATAGCTACATTTTTCCTATTTAATCATACATTTTGTGCTAGATTTAATGCAAATGCAGTTTTTCACATAGCTGGTCTAGCTGCTATAACTACTAAATCTCATCATTTTAATCATCATGACCTATGATCTAAATCTTTAAAACCTAATTGTAATCTATGTTGTTTTATCGATTCAGGATTTTCATGTATTTCTGCAAACTCTTCATATCTTTGAGTAAGTATATCATTTATATGAACTAGTTTATTTTGTATAAATACTTGAGTTACATTAAAAACTGATTTTTCTGTTTTTTCAAGTAATTGATTAATAGCAGTTTCTTCATCATATCAATATGATAAAATTTCATTTCAACACTTAAGTAAGTTTCTTAGCACTGATTTATTCTTTACTATTTGAGCATATTCTAAAGCATTAGCTGTTGTTGGTACTATTTCTGTAAGCTCAGTTAAATAAGTAATTCATCCTACTTTATCTAGTAGTTTCTTATCATCAAGTTTTGCTTTTACAGTAATTAAATCAATAGGCTTATTTAGTTTATATAAATCAAAAATAACTTCAAATATAGTAGAATTTGAATCATTATAAAAATCTTCTGCTTTTAATAAATCTCATATACTTAAAAAACAGTCTTTATCTATTAAAACACTTCATAGTACTGATTGTTCAGCATTCATATCATGTGGAGGTACTTTCAACATCTATTCTTAATTAAAATTAAACTAAAAAAATGATATATAAAAAAACATAAAAGTAAACTAAATAGTTTACTTTTATGTTTGAAAAATGTTAAGAAAAAATGTTAATAATTATAGATTTTCTTCATCTATCTTTGCAATTATGTCTTTTGCTCTATGATTATATGGTTGTATTTCTAATATTTTATGATATATTTTCATTGCCTGATCAGCCTTATCAGTATTCTCTAAACACTCTGCTTTCATAAAAAGCTTATTAATATTTCTAGGTTTTTCTGATAAAAACATATTTATAAATTTCAAAGCTTTTTTATAGTTTTTTAGTTCAAATGCTAATTCTGCTAATATATCTATTACTTCAAAATCAGCTTTATTTCTATTATGTACTTTCTCATATATATTAAATGAATTCTCTAACTCATCATTTAATGCATAAGCATATCATAATTTTTTCATTATATCTATACTATCATATATTTTCAATAAATCTTTATAGATAAAAACTGCATTTGAATATTTTTTTTCTATTTCACATATTTTTCATAAATATAGATTTAAATCTCTATTATGTTTATCTATACTTAATCATTCAACTATCAAATTTGTAGCAATATCATAAAACCTTTTTTGTATATTTCTTCTTACTGATGTTGTTATATCAGCTATCTTTTCTTTATCTTCTATACTTAAAGATGATTCACTATTTATTTCATCTTTTTTATCAGACAAATCTATCTTATTTAAAGCAGTCTTTGCAGTATTTATTTTTTTGGGTTTTATTACTTTCTTAACCCTTACATACAATCTTAAAGACGATGAAACAATATAATATAGTATATATATTAAACAAAGAAGAAAAATAATTATTTCTATTTTTACAAAAATAGTAGATTCCATTAATAATTGTTATTTAAATAATCCTTGTTCTTATTCTATATTTTTTTCAAATTTTAGCAAGCTAAAATACTTCATATTTTCCTCAAATTCATTTTTTTATTATTCATGATATTTCCATTATTGATAGTTTTTGGGTTAATAGACTTGTATTTACTCCTATTTTAACTGAAAGTTTATCTATAGTAAAATTTTCTGTAATCAATAAATTGTATATTTTTTCTTCTAGCTTATCATTAAAAATTATCTTATTATTATCTTTTGTATCATTTTTTTGAGATATATTATACTCTTCCAATATATCATTAGAGCATTGTGTTAATTTTGCCATACCTTTTTTTATTAACATATTTGATCATTGACTACTAGTTTTAGTTATATCTCATGGTATAGAAAATAAATCTTTTCATAAATCAAGAGCCAAATTAGCTGTAATGAGAGTTCAAGATTTTTTCATAGCTTCAACAACTAACACTCATAAGGATAATCAAGCTACTACTTCATTTCTAATTGGGAAATTATAAGGATTTCATGGTTCTCATATAGGAAATATAGAAATAACAGCTCATCACTTACTGACTATTTCATCATATAATTTTTTATTATAAGTAGGATAATCTAAATCTATACCTGTTCATATTACAGATATAGTTTTATTTCAGTTTTCTATAGCTACTTTATGTGCTTTTGTATCACATCAAGCTGCTCATCATGATACAATAGTAAAATATTTTGATACATCAGAGACAACCTTTTCTATACAATTTATTCAATATGATGTAATTTTTCTAGATCATACTACACTAAGCTTTGGTCAATTATCTATTTTTCATCTCAAATAAAATAAATATGGACTATTTGGTATTTGATTTAAATATTCTGGATAATTAGAATCTCATTTTATAATTATCTCTACATTCCTCTGCTTTAGTTTTTTTTCTACATCAGATACCTTTACTTTTTCTTTACTTTCCATAATAAAATCAACTTGAGATTTTCTTATATCTAGTCCATTAAAATACTCTCTTTTAAGATTATCATAAAACATTTTATAATCACTATTATTCTCAAAAATAATATTTAAATACTTCTGGCTAATTCATAACTTGTGTAGCACAGCTAAATACAATCTTTCTTTCATACAAAAAAAACTTACATATATATTTTATACTCATAATATACACATAAGTTTTTAAATTGCAAATTTATTTTTTTATTTCAATCTTTCTCTAATAAATTCATTTAATTTTTCTATTTCAACAAGCTCTTGTTCCATTGAGTCTCTAAATCTAACTGTAATTTTTCCTTCTTCATAATTATTTGAATCAACTGTAACACAAAATGGTGTTCAGATTTCATCCATTCTTGCATATCTTTTACCTATTGATCCAACTTCATCATATTCACAAACAAAGTCTTCTGACAATTTAGCATATACTTCTTTAGCTAGATCTCCTATTTTTTTAACAACAGGTAGTACTCATACTTTTATAGGTGCTACTTTTGGATCAAACTTTAGATAAGTTCTTTCTTCTTCTATAGTGTAGGCATCACATATAGCTGCAAGAGTAACTCTTCATAATCCCATAGCTGGCTCTATAACATATGGTAAGAATTTTTTATTATTTACAGCATCAAAATAGCTTAAATTTTGTTTTGATTCTCTCATATGTGCTCATAAATCATAAT
>CAYFPB010000118.1:0-3853 GCA_964344895.1 uncultured Candidatus Peribacteria bacterium
AGGCAATATTACATGCTATAATAAGACAAAATTTTTGATGTAGCCATATTATAATATGAAGAGATCATGCTGGGGTATGAGATTATTATTGAACTTATGATGCTCAAAATATTTTTGATACCTTTAGAGAAAATGAAATACAAATAAAGGCCCTAAAATATGAAAATGCCTGATTTTGCAGTATTTGTAAAACTGTTACTACAAACAAATCCTGTCCTCACTCAGACCAAGACAAAATGCATATTTCAGGTTCTGAGGTAAGAAGAAGAATAATAAATAAAGAAATACTTCCTGATGATTTTATGAGAAAAGAAATAAGTGAATACCTGATAGAGTGAAAAAATCAATTTGTGTAGTAAGTTTTTAACAAAAAAATAAAACATCATATGATTTTTTATTTTTTTTGAATATATTTATTACAATTAATTTACTTTAATATAAAAATGAATAATAAACCAAAAAAATGATTTGTATTATGGCTAACTTGACTCTCTGGAGCTGGAAAATCTACAGTAGCAGATAATCTATATAATAAACTAAAAGATAATGGTTTTTCTCATATAGAAAGGCTTGATTGAGATATAGTAAGAGAAAATCTAACAAAAGATCTATGATTTACAAAAGAGGATAGAAAAACTAACTTAGAAAGAGTTGCTTTTGTAGCAAAGCTTTTAAGTAGAAATTGAGTTTGAGTTATTTCTACTTTTATCTCACCATATGAGCTTGAAAGAACTATGGTAAAAAATCATGTTAATAATTATATAGAAGTTTTTATTAATGCTTCTTTAGAGGTTTGTGAATCTAGAGATGTAAAGTGATTATACAAAAAAGCTAGAGAATGAATTATTCCAAATTTTACAGGAATTTCTGATCCATATGAGAAACCTATACACCCTCATGTAACACTTAATACTTGAGAAGAAAGTATTGATGAAAGTGTTGAAAAAGTGTATGATTATTTAGTTTGTAATTGATATGTTTAATGAAAAAACAAAATATTCCAAATTTATTTATAGTATGAGCCCCTAAATGTTGAACAACTTCTCTACATTATTATTTATCTCAACATCCTGATATATATATGTCAGAACCTAAAGAACCTCATTATTTTTGTTCTGATTTACATAAAGAAAAAGATTTATTCAATAATAAAAAACAAGTGTATGAACACTTTTTATATAGAGATAAAGAATCTTACTTAAATATTTTTAATCAAATTTGAAAAAAAATATATTATTGAGAAGCTTCTGTATTATACTTATATTCTAGAATAGCTTCAAAAAACATATATGATTTTAACCCAAATTCAAAAATAATTATATGTTTAAGAGAACCTATAGATTTTCTAATTTCTTTACATCAACAACTTTTAAGTACAAAACATGAAAATAGAAAAAATTTTTTGAAAGCATTAGAGTTAGAAAAAAATAGAAAAGATTGAATTGATCTACCATCAAATATAAGTATTCCCTCATTATTATATTATTCAGAAATCAAAAATTTTTCCGAACAAATAAATAGATATTTAAAGTATTTCCCAACAGAAAATATAAAAGTAATATTATTTGATGATTTGAAAAAAAATACAAAATGAGTAACTGAAAATATAATTAATAATTTTCTTCATTTAAACTTGAAAAATAATATTAATTATAATATTATAAATAAAGCAAAAATTATTAGATTTAGATTTATAAGGGATATAGCTACTTCAAAATATGTATTCACAATATTTAAAAAAATATTACCTCAAAAAGTATATAATTATATTAGAGATTATATAATAGAAAAACTAACTATTGTAAATAAAAAACTAAAACACAATATACCTGAAGAAAAATTAAATAAATTAAAAAATGAATGTGTTATAGAAGTTAAAAAATTAAATAATATTCTACATAAATATAATTTAATTGATAAGGATATAAATTTAGTTAAACTATGGTGATATGATAAGTACTAATATTTTTAAGTAGAATAATAATATATATATATAATTTTAATATTAAAAATTACACAATGTCTATTTGAAAACTATGAAAAGAAACTCATTTTATAATGGATAGATGAAAGAAAGAAGAAATTAGTCATCATGAACTTTTATGACATATTCCTCAAGTAATTCGTTTACAAAATACTCATTATAATAGAGCATATAGAGAAATAATATGGTGAAAAGAGATTTCTCTTATCAATCATGAAAATCCTATTAATGATGAACTTATTCAGTCGTTTAAGCCTGGAGATTATACCACTGATTGAGCTATGATATGTAGAATAATACCACCTGAAGAATTTTTAAGAAATGATATTGATATGAGTGATACTTCTAAGCCTCTTTTAGATGCTCACAGTTTACAAGAAGTAAGAGTTATTGAAATGGAAAATAAACCAATTGAAAAATTAACAAATAGTGAAATAGAAAAATCTCTTGCTTGTCTTTGAGCTGATGCTTGAATAGAAAAATTTTTACAATGGCTTAGTATTGATTTTTATAAAAACACAAAAACAGTCGAACAATTAATTGCAACAAGAAAAGTATTTTATAGATTAATTTCTTTACCAAATGAACAATAAAGTTTTAATAGTTTTACCATGTAGGCTTGGTAGCACTAGATTACCAGAAAAGCATTTAATTAACCTTTCAAACTGAAAAACTATTTTTGAGATGACTTATGAGTCTTGTATAAAATCTAAAGCAGATAAAGTAGTAATAGCAACTGATGATGATAAAATTATTGAAAGGTCAAAACATTTTACTAATGATGTGGTTATGACTTCAAAAGATCATAATACTTGAAGTGATAGAGTTGCTGAGGTTGCTGAAATGTATCCAGAATATGATATAGTTTTAAATATTCAATGAGATGAACCTTTAGTTGATGAACATACCATAAATGAAATTATAGATGGTATAGTTAAGAGTGATTCTCAAACTGTTATGTGTACTGCAAAAACTAAATTTAAAGATATACAAGAAGTAATAAAGCCCCATAATGTAAAAGTAGTTTGTGATAAAAATAATATTGCATTATATTTTTCTAGAAGTATAATTCCATTTGATAGAACAGCAAACCTAGAAGAATATAGTTTAAAGTTAGATAATTATAGAAAACATTTATGACTTTATGCTTACAAAAGAGATTTTTTACTTGAGTATGTTAAAATGCCTCAAACTTTTGCAGAAAAAATGGAAAGTTTAGAACAATTAAGAATTTTAGAAAATTGATACAAAATAAAACTTATTGAAACTAAGTTTGATAGTATTGGAATTGATACTAAAGAAGACTTGGAAAAATTAGAATTAATACTTAAAAAATGAATATAAAAAAATATATATTAAATATCTTAAATATACTAATAAAACCTTTTTATTGAACTTGAATATGAAAATATCCTTTTTTTAAACAAATGTTTTTTTTATATGAATTTTTATACAAAAATCTTAAAAGTAATTGAGAGATTTTAATAAATACAAAATATAATACAAAAATGTATGTTAGTACAAATTGAGATTTTGTTGAAAAAGATTTAATAATAAAATGAGTATGGGAAAAATATATAACAAATATCATTATTAATAATATAAATATATGAGATACATTTGTAGATTTATGAACCAATATTTGATATTACTCTTTAATAGTTTCAAAAAAAGTATGAGGTAAATGACAAGTAATTTCTTTTGAACCAGCAAAAGAAAACATTGATAAACTTAAAAAAAATATAAAGGTTAATGAATTAACTAATATAAAACTATATGAATGTTGAGTATGAAATAAAAATGAAGAAATTAAAATATATTTTGATAAAAATAACCCTTGATGAACGAGTGGTATAAAAAGAGATTATA
>CAYFPB010000119.1:0-3729 GCA_964344895.1 uncultured Candidatus Peribacteria bacterium
GTAAAAATATTGATTTTTTTAAAAAAACTATATAATTTATCTGCTTTAAAAATTAAAATTAAAAAATAATGTATACAATAAAAGATATAAATGCAAGAGAAATTCTTGATTCTCGTTGAAACCCAACTATTGAGGTAGAAATAAATATTAATGATTCTATTTGATCAGCTATGGTTCCTAGTGGGGCTAGTACTGGTATTCATGAAGCTTTAGAATTAAGAGATGGTGATAAAGATAGATATTTAGGTAAATGAGTATTAAAAGCAGTAGAAAATATTAAAACAACTATAAAAGACAATATTATTTGAAAAAGCTTTAATAATATTTATGAGTTTGATAAATTTTTAATAGATCTTGATTGAACTAAAAATAAATCAAATCTATGAGCTAATGCTATCCTTGGTTGTTCTATGGCTTTTGTTGTGTCTTGTAGTAAAAGTCAAAATAAAGAAGTTTTTGAGTTTTTAAAAGACTGAGAAGACTCTCTTCCTATACCTCTTATGAATATAATAAATGGTTGAGAACATGCTAATAATTCTCTTGATTTTCAAGAATTTATGATTACTCCAGTATGAACTAATTCTATAAAAGAAGCTGTTAGGATTGGTGCTGAGATTTTCCACCACTTAAAATCTATATTAAATAAAAAATGATTAGCTACTACTGTATGAGATGAATGAGGTTTTGCTCCAAACTTAAGCTCTAGTAAAGATGCTATTGATACTATTATTGAAGCTATCAATAATGCTTGATATAATACTGATAGGGTAAAAATTTCAATGGATGTGGCTGCTTCTGAATTCTATGAAGATGGTATTTATAATATGAAATGAGAATGAAAAAAACTAAACTCAACTGAGCTTGTAGAATACTTTGAAGAGCTTGTAGAAAACTATCCTATTTTTTCTATAGAGGATCCTTTAGCAGAAGATGATTTTGATGGTTGGCAGCTTATGCAATCTAAACTTTGAGATAAAATAAAGATTGTTTGAGATGATTTATTTGTTACAAATATTGAAAGAATCCAAATTGGTATAGAAAAAGATCTAGCTAATGCTATACTAATAAAACTTAACCAAATATGAACTGTTTCAGAAACTCTTGATGCTATCAAACTTTGAGCTAAACACAATATGATTTCTATTATTTCTCACAGATCATGAGAAACAGAAGATACTTTTATAGCTGACCTAGCTGTAGCTTTATGAACTTGATTTATAAAAACTGGTAGCTTATCTAGAAGTGAAAGGATTTGTAAATATAATAGATTAATGAAAATTGAGGAGATGATATAAGAAAATAGGGGTGAACACAAGGTTCACCCCTACTTTTATTCAATCAAACTTTCACCTGTCATATCAAAACTATGGTCTAGTCACATTAACTCAATAATTGTAGGTGCTATATCAATTAATCATCATCTTTTTCTGAGCTTTAGTTGCTCATTATTTGAAAAGCAAAAACAAGGTACAGGATTTAGAGTATGTCATGTATGAGGATCTTGTTTGGTTCACATTTCTTCACAGTTTCAGTGATCAGCTGTAATTAATAGATTTATATTATTATTTTTTGAAAACTCTACAATATTTTTAATTATATTATCAAGTAGTTCTACTGCAACTTTACAAGCATCCATATTTCATGTATGTCATACCATATCTCCATTAGCAAAATTTACTACTGTAAAATCATGATTTAAGGAGTTATTAATAAACTCATCATATATTTCTAAAGCTGACATTTCTGGATCTAGATCATATGTTCTTACTTTGTGTGATGGTATAAGAATATCTTTTTCCAGTTTTAATGGAGTGTGTCTTCATCAATTAAAAAACTTAGTTACATGTGCATATTTTTCTGTTTCTGCTATATGTAGGTGTGTTAATTCATACTCCTCTAGTATATCTACTAGAGTATTATCTAGATCTTGTTTTTCAATAAATACTTTACCATTATATTCTTCATAATACTTTGTCATTGAGACAAAATATGTATTTTTTATATTTTTTAATTCAAAGTTTCAAGCAAAATTATCACTCGTAATTGCTTGTGTTATTTGTCTTGCTCTGTCTGATCTAAAGTTTAAAAAATATATAACATCATTATCTTTTATTTGTTTTCATGTAAAACTTACTGGTTCTAAAAACTCATCATATACTCAATCATCATATGAATTTTTTATATATTCTTCTGGAGATATTTCTATCATTGGTTCAGCTTTTACTATAGCATTGTATGATTTTTCTATTCTATCCCAATTATTATCTCTATCCATAGCATAAAATCTTCCTGATATAGATGATATTTCTACATTATGATAATGATGTATTTGTTTTAATAATTCTGGAAATTCACTCTTGAGTGAATTATAATTTGTATCTCTTCCATCTCAAAACAGATGAAGGTATACAGATATATTTGATGGTATATATTTTAAGATATTTATTATGTGTTCACTATGTGCATGTACTCATCCTGGTCATAGTAATCACATAATATGAATAACTGAACTATATTTTTCAGCATGATTAATTGAATCAGTAAAAACCTTATTTTTAGAAAAACTATTATTCAAAAATGCCTCATTTATCTCCAATATACTTTGTTTTATTACTCTTCCTGCTCATATAGTCATATGCCCTACCTCTGAATTCCCTATTTGTCAATCAAGCACCCCAACAGCTTCACCACTAGCCTCCAAACTAGCAAATTTTTTTTCTTTAAATATCTTATCCAAAAATGGTGTATTTGCTTGTCTTATTGCATTACTTTCATTATCTATATTATTTATTCAAAATCAGTCCAATATGATGAGGGCAGTTTTATTCATTTTTGTTTTTTTATTAAAAAAATAAACCTATACTTTTAGTATAAGTTTATTTTGTTTTTTTCAAGTTTTATTTTTCCCTACCTAGCATTAGCATACTTAAATGTTTTTTTTAGAATGCTATGTAGATATATAATTATCATAATTTTCTTTAGAATAAAATAGATATACAACTATTACTTTTCTATTTTTTATTCTATAAAATAATACATATTTTTCAGATACTATAAAAACTCTATATTTACTATTATAACTTGGAAATCTATAAGGAAGTATTCTTAATGAATATATTGTTCTTAGGATTTCCTTATAAAATATTAATTCACTTTCTTTATTAAAAGTAAATCTAAAAATTTCATCTCATATTTCTTTTACCTTATCATATACTCATTGCTTTATCTCTATTGCATATTCTTTCATTTTTTCTTTCTTATATACTAATCAAATTTCTTCATAAGTTTATCTCTAAAATTACAAAAACTCATATTTTTTCACTGTTCTGCTTTTATTAGTTCTTTATCTAAAAAATCTTTAGATATTTTTCATATTATTTTTTCCTTAATTTCTATAGTAGTTGTACTCATAATTTTTATGATTATTTATTATTTCACCACATTTTATTCATTAATATTTTTTTGTCAAACTTTTTATATATTTTTTATATACTTTTAATTTGACTAAAATTTTATTTATATATACTAAATTTGCTTCCTTTTGGAAGTTTTTCCATTAGGAGGTGTATTTTACTTCCTAATATAGTTTGCAATGAGAGTATATTTCTCCTTCAAAAAGAAGGAATATATTTTTGCTTTTAGTATTACAAAAAGTAATTCTAAAAAGAAAGCAAGAAAAAAGGGCTCTTTTCTTCTCAACGTGAAAAAATCACCCCCAAAAAACACAAA
>CAYFPB010000120.1:0-3711 GCA_964344895.1 uncultured Candidatus Peribacteria bacterium
ACTATTTTTTATAGTAGCTATTTTTCCAGATACACAAAATTTTTTACAGACTCGTAATAAATAAATTTTATTACTATTTAATATATCTATTTTTTAATGAATTGCAATTTTAATTATTGAATTAAAAATAAATATTTTTTTAAAACTCTTTACTTTTTTAATTAAATAAATAGAATAAATTGCAATATTAAAAATAATATATTATTTTGCTTTATGGAAGATAAAAATAAATTAATAGAACTTGTAAGTAAAAGAATAGATTGAGATACTTATTCTTATATAAAAAAAGAAGAAGAAAAGGTAGAAAAAAAGACTAAAGAGGAAAAAGCTATTGATGATAAAGATATAGCAAGTGCTGAAAAAGAATATAAGGAAGCTTTGGCCTATATAAAGGATACCATATCTCCTGCTTACATGAAAATATTTCCAAATAAGTTACAAATTAACAATACGCTTGTTAAGACTTTTTTCGTGTATGCTTATCCAAACTTTTTAGAATGAAACTGGTTATCTCCAATTATTAATTGGGATGTTAAGTTTGATATGAGCCTTTTTGTATACCCTATTGACTCAGCATTTATACAAAAATATTTGAAAAAGAGACTTACTCAACTTAATTCTGAGAAAAGTATGCTTGCAGAAAAATGATTATTAAATGATCCTGCTATTGAAGCTCAAATACAAGATGTAGAAGAATTAAGATACAAATTAACTAGATGAGAAGAAAAGTACTTTCACTTATGATTATATATTACAATATATTCAGAAGATGAAGAAAGCTTGAATAGAATTTGAAAAGACATAGAAACAATTCTGGCTTGAAGAAATGTATTACAAAAACAATCATTTATGAGAGCAGAACAAGGTTTTATTTCAACATGACCATTCTGTAAAGATGAATTATGAGTTTATAGAAATATATCTACTTGATGATTATCTACAACATTCCCTTTCTCTTCAAGTACACTAACTCATGATGATGGTATACTTTACTGAATAAATACACATAATAACTCTCTAATTATATTTGATAGATTTAAAACAGAAAATGCAAATATGACTGTATTTGCCAAATCAGGTTGAGGTAAATCTTTTGCTGTAAAACTTGAAATACTTAGAGCATTAATGTTTTGAACAGATGTAATAGTAATTGATCCTGAAAATGAATATAAAGCTTTGATAGAACAAGTATGAGGTAGTTACCTTGATGTATCACTTAATTCAAATCAAAGGATTAATCCTTTTGATCTACCTTTATGACTTAAAGACCATGATGAAAAACCTGGTGACCTACTTAGAAGTGCAATAATTGATTTATTATGACTAATGAATCTAATGCTTGGTAAAATGACACCAGAAGAAGAATCTATTATGGAAAAAGCTTTAATTTCTACTTATAGCTTAAAATGAATTACCTTAGAAGATGATAGTATTGAATGAAAAGAAATACCAATAATGAAAGACTTACAAGATGTACTTGAAACTATGGATGGTGCTTCTTGAATTGTTAGAAGAATGGAAAAATTTACTACTTGAATTTTTTCTTGAATTTTCTCAAACAAAACAAACATAGATCTTTCTGAATGATTACAGGTTTTCTCAGTAAGAGACTTGAGTGATATGCTTAGACCTATTGCCATGTATGTTGTTCTTAACTATATTTGGAACAAAGTAAGGTCTAGTAACAAAAAAAGAATATTGGTAGTAGATGAAGCTTGGAATGTTATGCAACATGAAGACTCAGCTAAGTTTTTATTCTGACTTGTAAAAAGAGCTAGAAAATATAACTTATGAATAACAACAATAACACAAGATGTAGAAGACTTCATCTGAAGTAAATACTGAAAACCTATAATGACCAACTCTTCTATACAACTACTTCTTAAACAATCTAGCGCATCAATCGATGCCCTACAAAATATCTACAAACTTACAGAACAAGAAAAATACATACTTCTAAATGCTGCTGTATGACAATGACTATTCTTTGCCTGAACAGAGCATGTTTGAATACAGGTTGTTGCCAGTTACTATGAAGAAAAAGTTATTACTACTAATCCTAATGCTTAGAAAAAGAAAAAAACCATCCTCTAGAGGATGGTTTTTATAATCTATAAGTAAGTACAAAAGATATATCATTAACAAATATGATAAAGTGAGTTAGTAGTTTTCAGTCCTTTTCTATTTCCATGTGATTTACCATTTTTATATAATTGTGATTATCTGAGTTTATTAGTCATTTTTTGTATAATTCTTCAAAGCTCATTGTTTCAAGATGTTTTTTGATTTCTTCTCTTAATACTTCTCCATATTCTGGTGAATCTTTATCTGAGATTGAATCCATAACTTGTCATAAGTTTTTTCATAAATGCTTGTCAAAAGCTTTATGTAACTCCTTAAAATCTTTGTATTCTTCTGTTTGTGTTAGTTTAGAATATTCTTTATCAGATAATATTTTATAATCTGAATCAATAAAATATTTAGTTCCTTCATATACCTGAAAAAATCACTTTATATCAATAATACTCTTTTCTTCATTATAAGTCATATCAAATTTTGCATCTATAATTTTTTCACTAGGTAAGTTTCTGAAATGAAGTAGAAAAAAACTTTCATTAAAGTTCATAAAATATGCTTCTTTACTAATATTATGTAACTTATTATTTTCTAATAAATTAAGATAATGATATGGCATACTTTTAAAAAACTTATACTGATGATTTTCTAGTACTTTTTGAGAACCTAAATTACTATAGATTACCTTTTGAGATAATAATCTTTTATTTTCAGCTACCTGATCCATATAAGATTTTTGTTTTGATGTATTATTATCAGCTAATAAATTATATCCTATTAAAACTGAGAATCCTAATACAGTAAAGACTGACTTTTTATATTCTCATAAAGTTAATAAAACACTTTTATTATCTATATCTTTATTTATATTTCTTTCTTTATCTTTTTTAACTTCTATATTATATTCAAAGTTTTGTTTATTATAGTTTGATATTTCCCTTTCATATAAATCTTTAAGATTGTACTTATTAATTACATCCATAATACTTTTATTATCAGTTGAAATAGATAATCATAAGTATATAGCTGCTAGTTGCTTACTAGTTTCTTCAAACTTTTTTTCTTTTTCTATCTCAAGTAAATAATTTGATTCTATATCTTTTAATCTTTGCATATCATCTCATGAAACTTTAATTTTTAAACTTAAAATTTCTTTTTTTATACTATAAAGATTTATTTTTATTTTTAACTCCTCATTTTCCTGATTATTATTATATCTATGTAAAGCCTTAATAGTTTTTCTATACTCGAATTTTTCTCACATCTTAAACTCTAATATATTTTTTAATATTAGATAATTCTTTATTTTGTATAACTCTTCTATTCAATCCTTATTTAATTTAATTGTATAAACAGTATTATTAACTGATTCTTTTATTTCACACTCAATATAATTTTTTCTAATAAATGAACTTATATATTCCCTTACTACTACATCTTCATTTATATCACCTATTCTTAACAATTTTAATATCTTTTGCTTTATTTCTCCCCTATCATAATCTAATCATAGATCATCTAAATAAGCTAACTCTACTTGATTATTAGTTATATTTACCATTAATATTATTTATAAAATATTTTTTATTAAAATACATACAAATATTGCAAAGTCAAATAAAAAAGAGATTAATT
>CAYFPB010000121.1:0-3699 GCA_964344895.1 uncultured Candidatus Peribacteria bacterium
TGCATTATATTCAAGTTTTAAAAAAACACAAAAAAAAGTGCTTTTAAGCACTTTTTTAATGACTTCCACATCATCCACCTCCACAACATCATCCACCTTCATTATGTTCATGAGCTGCTGCTTGTTGTTGTAAAAATCCCATAAAGCTATCAATTAAAGCTTCAACCATTTTAGAATCCTCAGTGATTTCTTTTCCATCCATATCTGGAACTATTTGTTTTAGAACATCTAATTGTTCTCTATATTTTTCATCTAATTCTACTGTTATATTAGTCATAATAGTTTTTTTATTAATAAAATAAATAATTAATTTAATTTTTCTCCCCTGCTAGGGGGAGATGCCTGAAAGGCAGAGGGGGGTTATTTTTTTACAAATTTTGATAAAAAAGTTTTGAATAATTGTTTTCTTATCTCTGCTATATCATCTCATCACTCTACCTGTAGATCTCATTTTTCTGATAGAAGTATTGCTACTGGTTTGGTAGCTGGTATTTTTGCTAGTATGATGTTTATAATAACCATTATAGGTACAGCAAGTAACATACCTACTATTCACCATATACTTCCCCAAAATCATAAAGAGATAATTATTACAAGTGGACTTAAGTTTAATTTATTTCCCATAAACTTAGGCTCTATTATATTTCACATCATTATTTGTATTCAGATAAGAAATCATCACATAAATATAATAGAATAATATGAATCAAACTGTACTAAAGATAACATTACTGGAAAACTAACTGCTATAACAGATCAAATACTTGGAATAAAGTTTAATAAAAATACTAAGAATGCCCAAAATATAGCAAAATCTAGTCCAAAACTAAGCATTATTATATAACTAAAAAATCATGTTATGAATGATACTGTTGTTTTTATTACAAAGTATGATTTTATATCTCTTTTTATTTTTTCTAGTATTTCAAATATCTCTTTTTTTCTTGTAGGACTTGTAAACATCAAATTTAATTTTTCCTTAAAGTGTCTGTATTCTAATAATATAAACATTACATAAAATAGTATAATACCTGCTGAAGAAAATATTGATGTAACTGTATCTATTACAAGTGAAAATACTTTTGAAATATCTATTTCTTGTAAAAATGAATTGAGACTTGTTGGTTCTGATATTCCAAAAAATGCAAATACTGAACTAATTATTGCAATTATATTATCTTGATAAAATGGTAGTTTATCATAAAGTTCTTCTATATTTGATCATATCATTCTTCATATGAGCCAAAATATAAGTACATAAGTAGCTAGAGACATAGTAAAAGCTATAAATGGTGGTATATTAAAACTTTTATACGTATGACTTAACCCTACTATTGCAAAAGAGAAAAGTACAGCAATTATAAATGGTATTATAAGGCTTGCTCATATATATAATATATAAAATACTATCAAGAATATAATCATCAACAGAGCAATATTCAATAAGGGACCTCATTGTTTTTTTATCATAATATTTTTTTATTTAAATATTAATTTTTAGTATATATATTTTTAAATTTTTTACAAGTAAAAAGAAATGTCTAAAATCTGTAGACATTTCTTTTTTATCTCAAACATTCTTTTATACTCTTTTCAAGATCTCTAATACCTGTTTTTTTAATACTTGAAACAGCTATTATCTCTTGTCAGAAAAACTCTTTTTTTGTATGAGCAATACTTTTTGCTATTTCATTATTTCATAGTTTATCTACTTTTGATAATACAATTGTAACAGGTAGTTCTAATTCTAGAATATATTTATACATATCTATATCTACTTGCTGAGCTCATAGTTTTGAATCAATTAAGATAACTACTTTTTTAATATACTCTGCTCTTTCCTCCAAGTACCAACTTATTAGTCAATCAAGCTGTTCTTTTAGGTTTTTTCAAAGTTTAGCAAATCAATATCATGGTAGGTCTGTTAAATAGTACTTATTTTCTACTAAAAACAAATTAGCTAATTTTGTTTTACCTGGTTTTGAACTTGTTTTTACTAAGTCTTTTTTCTCAAATAAAGCATTCATTATACTAGATTTACCTACATTTGATCTACCAACAAATACAACCTCTTTCCTTTCATCTATAAAAACTTCTGAAGATCATAATCATACAGATTTATAAAATTTTACTTGATTTAATTTCATCTATTTTTTTGGTTATTAACTAAATTTATGTTATAATATATAAGAAAATGCTATTTATACAAATAAAATATTAAAAAAATGGAAATTTTAGCAAATAATAATCTATCTAAACAAGTCAAAGGTAATGCAAAATCAGCTTATCTTATGATATTTTTTTCTTGGTTATTATTATTTAATAAACAAGACAGTATAAATAATAGTTTTGTTAAATGACATATAAAATCATCTATACTAATTCACTTTAGTTTTATTATAACATATGTAATATTTATAATATACTCTTTGTTTAGTAATATTTATATTTTTTCTATTTGATTGAATATTATAATTACAAATATTTTATTTACATGATCACTTATATTATTAATTATGTGACTATATAAAGCTCATAATTGAAAAGAAGCAGAGTTCAAAAATAGTATTGGTTTAAAAACTGATAAAAAAATTCTTGATATTAATTGAGATTGAGAAATAAGTGAAAAAGAAAAAGTAACTATTATTCTATCCTATATTCCTTTCATAGGTTATCTAAACTATGCAAAGTACTCAGATAAAGAAATAATTAAAAATTCTACAAGATTAAATATTATTGTATCAGTTATAATAAGTTTATTATATATTTACTGATATGGTAATCTTGCTAATTTATTTGTTTTATTTTACTTGGTTTTAATTTGTTATACAGGGATAACTTTATTTTGAACTAATAATCTTTTTAGTATAAATGTAAATAAAAACCTATCTATAAAATCTATTTATAATATCATAGTTACTTTAAAAGTTTATCTAAAAGATTATTTTAAGTATGATGAAATAAAAAAGTTTAACCATTATTTAAATGAAACAATTTCTAAAGAAAATGATTTAAATAATGAAGAAAATGAATTATTAAAAACAAAAAAAGGTACAAAACTTCCAAAGTTTTTAATTTATATTCCATTTATAAATTTAATTTTCTTGTTTATAAAAAACACTAAATACTCTTTCCATATAATTAATGGTTTAATAATAACTTTTATTTTAAGTATAAGCTTATTACTAAATTACCTAGGATATATAAACAATAACTTAAATATATTTTTACTATTCCCTATTTGTTTTTGAATTTGAACTATTAACTACAACCTAGCTTATAGAATGCCTATCATATTTGATTTATATGTATTCTCTAGTTTTATCTTATCAATTATATGAATTAATAGTAAGATAATAAATGAAAAGAGAAAAGAAATTGTTGAAGTAAACTTAAAAGTAAAAAAATAATTTTACTTTTTATATATATTGTATATATTAAAGTAGCTGAGAAATCAGCTGCTTATTTTTTAATTGGCATAAGGAGATAGTTATTATGCCTAGATTTATTATCCTTTTTTTACTTATATTAATAATATTTTTCTTAAAAACAGAAAATTGCTTTTAATATAAATAAGTAAACAAAAAAAAAGCCTTTAAGGGAGGCTTTTTTTTGTTTACAGAAATAGTTTTCTGCCTAAGTTTTATTATCCTAGTAATGGTATTATACTCATAAATATATAAAAATGCAAATTTATTT
>CAYFPB010000122.1:0-3625 GCA_964344895.1 uncultured Candidatus Peribacteria bacterium
AAAATTTTCTAGTTTTGATGGTTATCTATTATATATATAATTAAATCATTTCATTGTAATTTTCAGAAAGCTCTATATTGTTTATTTATTCTAAAACTCCACTCTCATTTTTCTTTAGGTTTTCTTAAATTTAAATCGTTTTTTCAATATATTCATGCTAATATATATCTTTTAGATTTTCTGTATTGATTTACTAGTCATCTTTTTAATAAAAAATCATAAACTCCTGGTAATTCATATATATTATCTATTTTTATCATTTTATATATTTAATAATTTATCTTTATCTATTTTTTCAACTTTATTATATTCTACTTTGTGTGATTCTTTGATCTTATTGTACTCTGTAAATTTAAAATCAGGAGGACAAAATTCTGCCCCCATAGTTTTAGATATAAGTGTATCATATGTTATATTCTCACCTATTCAAAATTTTTCTTTAATTTGTTCAGGTATTTCTACTGTTATTGTTGACATTATTTTAAATTATTATTTATTATTTCCACATTTTATTCATTAATATTTTTTTGTCAAAACTTTTATATATTATTTATATACAATAAAAAAAGAAATTCGAAAGAATTTCTTTTTTTCTACCTAGCATTAGCATACTTAAATACGATATATTTTTATAAATGGTTTTCATATTCTTGAAAGCTTGATAATATTCTAAAAATAATTACTTTCTTTTTGTCTTCATATATTTTATAAAATATTTTCTTATTTTTTATATTAAATGTATGAAAATCTTTATATGTCTCTGGATACATATATGGCATAAAACTTAACTTCATTGTTTCTACAAAAATTATAGAAGCTTGTTTTTCTGCTATTTCTTTAGAAAATGTTTGTCTTTCTATATAATCAATATAATTTATTAAATCATTATTTGCTTCATCATCATACTCTACAATATATTCCATTATTTATTTGAGGTTAAAAATGTATTTTTTCTATTTTTTACATTATCCCAAACTTGTTCTAAAGTATGTGTTTTACTTTTTCATGCTAAATAATTTTTTTCTTGTTCATGTAACATATTACTTATTTCCTTATGACTATATTCTCTATCCATAATTGTAGGTATTTTTACTTTTTCCTTACTTACTACTTTCATAATTTTTTAAATTATTATTTATTATTTCCTATATTTTATTCATTAATAATTTTTTGTCAAAACTTTTATATATTATTTATATACAAGAAAAAAAGAGATTCGAAAGAATTTCTTTTTTTCTACCTAGCATTAGCATATTTAAATGGTGCTTCAGCAAAGGCTATGTAGATATAAGTTGATGATGATGCATTAAAAGCTGCATTATCAACTCTTAATTTAAATCAATTAGATAGATTATCCCAAGTTGGATCACATCAATTACATTCAGCATCTGATGTATCAGCCCATAACCTTTGATTCATAGGGTTATTTGAATCACGAATATTATCTAATATAGTCCATCAGTTAGCTCCATCACTTCTCTTTACCATCACATACTTAGGTTTAAAACCAGTATAAATAAATGGTCCATCAGAACTTCAATTACCAGTATAGCTTCATACTTTAGAATATCAAGGTACTGAGTGGAATGCGTAGGCTATAAAATCATTATTACTAGAATTAGTATCCGCATATTCTTCTGCAGCAATATTAAATACAGTTGATGTTGGTTTTGTACTATTAAATGGTTTTGTTCAAACAGGGCTACCTTCTGAAGATGTATTAAATCATAAAAAATGTCAACCTGAACTTAAACTAGAATGCCATATCTTCCATCAAGTAACTATTGATCTATTTTTTATTATTACCATCTCTGGTGCTGAATCCAAGCCATGTCCTACAGTTGAACTACTTCAATTTCCTGTATACCCAATTATACTAAAACCTGCTTCAGGATTAGTGCTTACTTGTGATGTTATAGTTCAATCTGTATTTGAAACTGCTGCTCATCCTGCTTTCCAGTTCCATGCTACAAAGTTATCTCATCAGAAATTTGCAGGTCAAGCATTTCATACAGTAAATCAATTACTTGTAAAACCTCATATCATATCAGTTCTGTTTGTTTCCTCAGCTCTTGTATCTATAGTTGTTAATATATTTCAGTCTCATCTAACAATATCTCATATTATATGTCTTTCAGGTCTTGTTCTATCTTTTATCCAAACCATTTCAGGAGAAAATCACAATCCTGATATTGTACGGTTACTTGTGTTATCACCTGTATAAGTAAGGATGTCAAAATATTTACTTGAATCCTTTATTGTAGGTTCTGGTAAGTTTCTTGTACTTAAGGCTTTAAATCCAGTCGGTGGACAGTATTTAAATTTACCTCAAGCTTCAGGACAGTCTTGTAGTCATGTTTGACCTCATTGACCATAATTGTAGGTGAAACTGTGTCCTCAAGTTGAAGATGCATTACCTGTGTATGAGTGAAAAATTCAACTTATATTATTATGAATATATCAAGTTCAATTTATAGGATCCCCTACTCAGTTTCATCAGTCTTGCCATACTCAGTTGGTAGATATATACCATTTTTTATTATCTAAATCTAATGCTAATCATACTATATCTCAAGTAGAAAAACGTGTATTTGTAGGATCTCAAACACTTCATGCCCGGGTTTCACCATCTGATCACCTAATATGGTATAATTTTTCTTTATCTGTTGTTTGAATTCAGATTTGATGGTATCAAGAATTAGAGGAGGTTGTTCAATCTAGTTTTACTTCCCAGTAATATTTTCCAGAATCAACAGCTATAGTTCATATAGCTTTTCATGTAGTAATTGAAGCTGGAATTACTCATGAAATATTTCAATTTGAAAATGTTGTTGAGCTACTATGTTCATTTAATAGATTTAATGTAGCATAGTTGTTGTTTGGTGCATCTAGCATTATATCTGATTGGTCTATATTATTTGCTGCCCAACTGTTTCAGTTTCAAGAATTATCTGTAATTGTATTACTAAAAGGCATTGAATAGCTATTTCAGTTTACATTATTGAATGATATATTTGTTGTACTAACTACCATTGTATCTTTTTGTCCTGAGGCTATGTAGAAGTACATGTCAGCAGTACTTTTTGTTGAATATGTATGTACTGTTGTACCATTTTTAGTTAATTTAATTGTATCTCATACTCTGCTTATTCCAATTACATCACTTGTTGTTAATGCTCCATAAGCACTACTTAAACCGTTAGTATTATCTCTTGCATATAATTTTTTCCCTCATCCATATTCTCATACCCAATAATTACTTGGTGGTATCGTACTATAAGCACTAAAACTTCAAGCTGCACTTGCTTCAAATACTCACCATCTATATGCATCTCATGCTTGTGGGTTTACAGTATCTATTTGCCAAGATATATCAAAATCTCAACTCAGGTTTTTAGCAACATAACCAGACTGATCAGCTCCACCCATCCAACTCGTTACCTTATTTCAAGAAACTACTTCCAGATGACTAGCATTAGCTGCTGCTAGAGTATGTTTTT
The DNA here is from genome assembly GCA_964344895.1 of uncultured Candidatus Peribacteria bacterium. GTDB lineage: Bacteria > Patescibacteriota > Gracilibacteria > BD1-5 > UBA6164 > UBA6164. The sequence continues at coordinate 3,501 of CAYFPB010000122.1, forward strand.
CCATTCAACTAAAATCTAGATGAAATCCATTTGTACCATATCAATAACTCTCTGGATCAGAATAAGTCATAGGTAACCATTGACCAGTTGTAGTATCTCTATAACCAAACTTAGTTGGATCATAA
>CAYFPB010000123.1:0-3619 GCA_964344895.1 uncultured Candidatus Peribacteria bacterium
TAAGATTTTTGGATAAATTTTAACCTACTCCACTCTTTTTGAGATTATGCCAATTAAATATAACTTTATGAACAAACAAGAAGTAATAAACTCACTAAAAAAATGAGCTCTAATAGCCACAGGTTTCTGAGTAACATTGTTTTGAGTAGTGTATGCTGCAAATATAATATCAGTAACAACTCAAACAATAAGTACATGAGATAGTATCTGAGCTGGATGGTATCAAAGTGTGAATGATAAGTTGTTGAATACATACACAAAAACAGAAGTTGATACAAATTTTAGTTTAAAAAATTCACCAATAGTTGATAATACATCTACTTGTACATCATCTATTGCAGGTACTTTAAGGTATAATAATAATATATTACAAATATGTAACAGTAATGCATGGAGTACTATTTATAAACCACCACTTTCAGCATCAGGAGGAAGTGTTACAACATATTCATATAATGGAGATACTTATCAAGTTCATACTTTTACCTCTAATTGAACATTTAATGTTACAAATGAATGAAATGCTGATGAGGATCATGATGAGGACGTCATTGATGAGGATGATGAGGATGAGCAGTTATATATAAGGCTTGAGCTGATTTAACAATATGATCTTATAATATAAGTATTTGAATAGGATGACCTTCTTGTTCTTGAATGTGCACTAATAATTGATGAAATACAGTATCTTTTGGAAATATAGCTATTGGATGATGAGGATGATGAGCTCGGAATAGTACAAGTTGAGCAGTTTGATGATCATGATGATGAGCAGCAGCAATTTCAGGTACACCAGATAATAGTTATGCATTAGCTAATAAAGTAACACTTACAGGTATATTAGTTTGATGAGAAGTTTATTGAAATAGATGATGAGCAGGTTGGCATGCTAGTTGAGATAATAGATTATGTTGAGGATGAGGTGGAGCTTGAGCTGAAGGTTGAGATGCATGGGCTGACTATAGTAGTTCAAGGCAAGCATGACATTGATGAAATGGTATTTTAATAGAAAGGATGTGACCAAATTGACAAACATATTATTGGTGAGCTTGAGGGGGAGGTAGTACTCGGGCTTGAGGTACAGCTGGTAACTGATGATTATGATGATGATGAGGTTGATGAAATGCTAATTGAAGTTGACCTGGTGTAGCTTGAACTTGAGGTATTAATTCAGGTTGAAATGGTGATAATTCTGCAAATTGATGAGATTGAGGAGTAAATACTTGAGCATGATGAGGATGATCATGACAAGCTGATTATGTATGATTTTCATGATATGGATGAGAAGGATGATCAGGAATAGTAATTATAAGATATAAGTTATAGAAAAATAAAAAATCTCTCTTTAAAGAGAGATTTTTTGCTTCAATTATATAAAATATCTAAAAAAGTTTGATTATTTATAAAAATGTGATAATATTTAAATGTTATTTTAAAAATATTAGATAATATTAAAATGAAAAAAAGAAAAATATTAAATAAAATACTGAAAGAAGTAGATAATAAATATATATTATTGTTACTGTGAGCAAGACAAGTTTGAAAAACAACTTTGCTTAAAGAAATACAAAAAATAAAAAAAGATACAATTAATTTTTTTATAAATATAGAAGATCCTAGAATTAAAGAAGCTTTAAACAGACACCCTAATAATATATTTGAAATAACTGGATCCAATAAAAATGAAAAGCAAATTATATTTTTAGATGAAATACAATATTTAGATGATCCTACAAATTTTTTAAAATATATATATGATGAATATTCAGAAAATATAAAACTTATAGTCTCTTGAAGTAGTAGTTTTTACATTGATAAAAAATTTAAAGACAGTTTAGTATGAAGAAAAAAGATTTTTAATATCTATACTTTAGATTTTTTTGAATTTTTAGATTTTAAATGAGAATCAAAATTAAAAGATACTATATTGAAAAGTAATAAGATACCATTACTTTTTAAAGATGATTTAAATAATTTATTTTTAGAATACATTAAATATTGATGATATCCTGAAATTGTTTTAATAAAAAATAGAGATGAAAAAGTAAATAGATTGAAAGAATATGCTCTTGATTATATAAAAAAAGACATATTTGAAGCAAAAATAGAGGATCAAGATAAATTTCTAAATTTATTAAAAATATTAGCAAGCCAAACTTGAGAATTAGTTAATAGTAATGAGTTAGCAAATACATTATCGTTAACAGCGCCAACTATAAATAAATATTTATATGTGATGCAAAAAAGTTTTTATATAGCTTTAATTAAACCATTTTATAATAATATTAGAAAAGAGTTAACAAAGATGCCGAAAGTATTTTTTTATGATTTATGAATAAGAAATGCTTTAATTAATAATTTTGAAAATATTGATTATAGGTTTGATAAATGATGATATTTAGAAAATATTGTATTTAGAGAGTTTCTTTTTAAATACAATTCTATAGATAATATTAAATTCTGGAGAACTCAAAACAAAAATGAGGTTGATTTTATTATAAATAGTAGCCTTGCTTATGAAGTAAAATTTTCTGAGAAACAAATAAAAACAAGTAAGTATAAAGTTTTTAACCAAAATTATCCGGAGATAACTTTAAATTATATAACTTATGAAGATATTTTAGAAAGAATAATTTTATCTTTTAAAGAAAATATTTAAATTACTTTTTTATTGACTTTTAAAAAAATAAGCTTATAAACTGTTAACTAAAAATTAATTTTAAAAAAGGGGAAAACATTGCAAGAATATATTGTTTTGTTTAAGCTAGCTTTTTTATATATATCTTTTCTTGTAAGTTTCTTTTTATTTATGAGCTATACAGTTGCTGCTATAGTTGGTACTGAAAAGGAAAAAGTTGAAAAGTTAAAAAAAGAGTTAATACAGTCTGTAATTATTTTAATAATAATATACGTAATAGTGAATTGATCTCTCTTGAAAAAGAGAGGTTTTTTTATTTATAAAAAATATAAAAAGTATATAAAAAAATTTGCATTAAGTTATTTTTTGGATACAATAACTATATATTTAATAAATAATATTAAAAAAATGCCTATAAAACTAATTAATACTCAAAAAAAATCAACTGAATTAAATACAGATACAAGTTTTAAACAGATATGTAAAACTTTAGATGAAAGAAAAAATACATTTGAATCATCATGAAGAAAAGGTGATACAATAGAAAATACTTGGAAAAAATTTATGGATAGAGATAATACATTTTTAACAGAGAAATAAGGATGAAGTACAGAGTGATATTTTCAAAAGAAGCACAAAATGATTTAAGGGAAATTTCAGATTATATTGAAAGAAAAACTTTTCAGCTTGATACAGCAAATAAAGTTATTGCAGAAATTATATCATCCACATTTATTCTACAAATATTTCCATATATGTATGAAAAAGTATATAAAAACTTCCATTCTATAAATATAAAAAACAAGAAAATATTTTATGAAATTGATGAGATAAGAAAACAGGTAATTATTTATCATATATTTTGACAAGATCAAGATTATGAAGATCTATTATAACAAATTGAACTCTCTCAGAAAAAGAGCGTTTTTTTATTTGCAAAAAATCCAAAAATAATTAAATTGTAGTGAATACAATTAATAA
>CAYFPB010000124.1:0-3588 GCA_964344895.1 uncultured Candidatus Peribacteria bacterium
TACTTTTGTGTTTTTTTGTGTAAAATTTTCACGTTAGGAAGAAAAGAGCCTAAAAATATTGACAAAGGACAATAATACATTATTGTCTGAATCTTAGATAATAATATCAAAAGATATGAATATTTGAAATAATAATAATGAAAGTTTATATATACAAGAAACTATAGAAGCTAATATTTGTGAAAGTGCAAAAGATGCTATCTTGTCAGATGTATTTATTAAATGAATAAAATTGGTTTTTACCCACTTACATCATATAAAAGATGAATATTTTATAGCTATTTTAGAAGAGTATAGAAGATGAGATAGAACAATATTAACCCTAGAAAATTATAATCATTTAATGAATCTGTTTAAAGAAGAGGAATTTTTACAAGCTGCTAAAAAAGTATTTTCTAGTTCACTTAGATTGAATAATCTTAGTAGAGATGATATTGAGTGAGAAAAATATGAAAATTTTAAATTAAATGTAACAGTTGATAATATAATTAAACATTTAGAAATATTTTTATTAAGGGATATTCTTTCATCACAAATTAATAGTATAATTGATACATGAAACTGTGAATCTAATATAAGCTATTCAGATAAATATATACTATTTGAAGCAAATGATTTAACTTATAGGATAGATAAAAATAGAGTAGATAAAAAGTTAAATCAAACAAAAGTTTTTAAAGAAAAGAAAAATGATTTTGATTTTAAGAGTGTTAGAGAAATACAAGAAGACTGAAATAGTAATATTTGAAATACTATTCTTGATTCAGATTTTGTAAATATCCTACCAGAAGATCAAAACTATGTTTTTGAAAAAATGTTATGAGAATATTTGTTAGTAAAAGAATTAGATGAAAAATGATATGCAAAATGATATATATTAATAAATAAAGACTGAGAACTTGTTACTTTAGCTTGAATATATTTTGCTAGTATAGAAGTGACAGATGAATGATATTTTATAATGCAAGAAATTTGAGATAATAATAAATTATTATTTACTCCAGAATTAGAAGAATTAAATTTTGATAAAGAAAATATTTCTGAAATTTCTATAAGAAAAATAAATAATGAAATATTTATATCATGATTACATAATAATTACTCAGTAGTATTATTTGATATAAATATGAACTGTTTAATAGAAGAAAATAAATATATTTCAATCAATTTAAGATATTATGAACAATATTGACTAATACTAGCTTTTGAAGAATGAAAAGATGGTTTTGTATTATTAAATAAAAAATGACAGCAAGTAACACCAGAGTGAGAGTATTATGAAGAACATCAAACATTTGATGAAGTTTTAGAAGGTATGTTAGATGATGAACAAATTAATATATCTTTATTTAAAGAAAATTGATTTGCTTTCTTAAAAAATGTGGAAACAGAGAATATTGTATTATTTAATAAACAAATACAAAAAATAGCTGAAAGTGAGTATGAATTTGATTTATTATACATTGAATATTGAATTATAATTAATGATTTAGGAGATGGAGATTCTTCTATATTTAATATTAATTGAGAAAAATTAATAAATAAAGTATGTTTTGATAACATTGATATCGGCTACATAAAATATGGATACTTATATTTAAGAGAACTAGATATTTATTTAGATGAAGGTAATAATGATAAAGCTATTATATACAAAATAACAAAAACAGATGATTTAATAGAAAAATTATCACCTTTATATTCATGAAAAGAAGACTTTGAATTTGATGATGAAAAAAAGATGTTTTATTTTGATGGTTGGTTCTGAAGAAAGAGATATATAAAATAAATTATAGAATAGAAAAAACTCCCTTTTGGGAGTTTTTTCTTCTAAAGACAACATATTAATAAATTATAATATAATAATATAAATATATTAACATATTATAATATATTAATATATTCTAAAAAAATCATTTGCAAATTGTAAAAAATATAATATATTATAGTTATATTATTTTTTAACTATAAAAATTATGTGATTAATTATATTAATTATAGAAATACTTATTTGAATGGGGATTTTTATGATTCCTGAGATAGGTTTTGGAGCTGGTTCCCTGTATTTTATATTCTTACTATACTCTGGTATAGTTATTGTTCAACCAAATACAGTTAGAACTAAAGAGGTTTTTGGTAAATTTACTGGTATTTTAAGACAATGATTCAATCTGGTAATACCATTTGTAACTACAGTAAGAAAACAAGATTTATATAGAAAAAACTTCCCTGTTGAGGTAGAATGAGTTACTTCTGATACAGTTACAGCTTATATAGGATTAAATGTTATATATTATGTAAATGATGATGGTGATGTAAGTAAAGCATGAAATATATATAAATCAGTATATAGTATAGATGATCCAAGAACTATGATGAGATCAACTATTGATGAGCAATTAAGAGCTATGATGGTTACTTTTACTCATAAAAATATATTTGAAAAAAGAGAAGAAATAGGTCAAGCAATAGAAGAGAGACTTAGAGAAAAACTTCTAACTTTTGGTTACAGACTTGATTCTATTCAAGTAAGAGATGTTAAGTTAGATAATACTGTAATGTGAGCTATGAACAAGGTAGTTGAAACACTTAAATATAAACAAGCAGCATTAAATGAAGCTGAAGCTAAAAAAATAATGCAAGTAAAAGAAGCAGAAGCAGAAAAAGAAGCAAAAATACTTCTATGAGAAGGTATGGCTGGTCAAAGAATGAAAATAGCAGAGTGATTCAAAGAATCAGTTGATTTAATCAAAAAAACTGATGATTCTCTAAATGCAGAAAAAGTACTTGCTTTCCTACTTGATAGTTCAAGAATAGAAACACTAGGTAACATCTGATCAAATGACAACTCTAAGCTAGTATATCTAAATGAAGATATGGAAGGTAGAGCTAGTAAACTTATTTCATGAAGTGAAATAATGGACCAAAAAAAATAAGCTTTTAGCTTATTTTTTTTAGTATATCATTTGGGATCAATTTTTTAAGTAATTCACTATCTCCTTTTTTTAAACATTCTCTAACAAGTGTTGAAGAATAGTATTTTTTCTCTCAAGCATGATCAAAACTATGATCGTATCTACTGAATTCAATAAAATTTTTATTATCAAATCATAATTCTCAATCAAACTCTTTTAATACATTTATAGCTGAATCATTTTCAAAGTCTCATCAATAGATAGATAACTCAGGATTACTTTCACTATAAACTCTAACTATATCTCATATTTCTTTTGTCCACTCTTTATCTGACTCTATATCATCAATACTCTCCAAAATTAAGCTTTCATCATTATCAAAATATTCCTCTATCATCTGTCATCTAGTTATCACATCAAAAGGATTAAATTCATCAAAAACATTAGCAGATCCAAGTATAACAATAGTTAGGTCATTAAACTTAAGAGATTTCTTTATTGTATTTAGATGTCATTTGTGAGGAGGATTAAGTCTCCCTATAAATATTCAGATTTTCATTTTATATTTAGTTAATTTTCTTGAATTATATTTTTATTTTTTTAAAAGTCAAAACACAAAGGTCATTTTCTTTCCAGCGTGAAAAATTAACAAAAAATAATATTTAGTTTTACT
>CAYFPB010000125.1:0-3498 GCA_964344895.1 uncultured Candidatus Peribacteria bacterium
TAATAATATTTTTAATCCTTCCCCTTCCTATCGTCAGGTACTCCCTTTAGAAAAGGGAGAAACTTATTTTTTCTATTATTTGATGTTTTTAACAATTTATGTTAAAATAAAGTTAAATAATATGTAAAAATGATAAATGAAAATAATATTTAATATTATATTTGTTAGTATAATTTTATTTTGAAACATAAATTCTATATTTGCAAAAGAAAAAATAATTAAAAAGTTTCAGAAAAAAGAATGTATAATAACAAATGTAGATGATGGTGATACTTTTGACTTAGTATGTAGTAATAACTGAAAAAAACAATTTATAAATAATGTAAGAACTATTTGAGTAAATGCTCCAGATATAAAAAATAGATCAAAACATTGTTATTATGATGAGTCAAAAAAAGTAATAGAATTTATAAAAAATAGAAAAAGAAAACTAGAAGTAGAGTTTTTCTGAAAAGATTTATGTAAAGATCCTGATAAATGATGTAGAAACCTTGTAAGAATTATAGATAAAAATACTGGTGTTGATATAAATAAACTTCTTATTTACAAGTGATATAACTTTAGCTGGACAAATTTTTCAATGATTCCTAAGAGAATCAAAGTTGATTATTTTATTGCTGAGAAAAGAGCAAGAAAAAATAAACAATGACTATGGAATAGCTGCAGAGTTATTTATGATGATAAATATGATTACTTAAATAGCTCTATACCTTCAAAAATGACAAATAAATTAAACTAAAAAATAGTACTGGATATCCAGTACTAATTTTTTACAACATCTCTTAATATACCATATCTTCTTACTCTTGCTTTTTTTACTTCTTCTTTTCTTCTATTTTTTTCATCTAGTCTTATTTGAGATTCTTTATATGCATATCTTGGTGTAACATATTCATTGTGTTTTATCATATTTTCAAAATAGTCTATCATATGATTTGTTATATCATAAAGATATCTATCAAAATCTTCTCATAATCATTCTTCTAATAATTCATCATTTGTTTCTTCAAGAGCAAGTATTACTTCTTGCATATGCTCTTTTGTAAGGCTTTGGTCTGTTTCACGAGAAAAATCAAACAAATTAATATCTTTTTGATTTAGAGATTTTAGTGTAAAAGTATTAAATACATAAAATAATTCTTTGATTCTAAAAGAAACTACATCCTTTATTGTTTTTCAATCATTACTATTAATTGAATCTCTTTTAACTAATCTAGCAAATGTCCTTTCAAGCCTTGGAAATATCATTACTTTTATTACATTTATAGCTTCTTTTGTATCTTTTTTGACTAATCTATTAGCTAAATTATGTGAATTTAATCAATCTAGTATAATTATTGACTTACTATTTTTTTCTCTTTTTCTTACCCTAAATGTAGACATTGCAGCTCATGCTGCTCTTTCCTCTGCTCTTTTTAAATAAACATTATCAAAATCAAATCACTTATAAGTATCTATATATCTTTCTACAAAAGCCAAAGCTTTTTTATCATCAGAAAACATTTCAATAAAATTGTCCATACTTCTTAGCATTTCAGTACGTCTCAATTTCCCTATTTCCTTAAAAAATCAATCAAGCATTACATATAAATAGTGATTAGCATGATCATCAAAATCTCATAATTTCATTACAGATTCATCACTTTTTGATTTCTTTTTTAATGATATTTTTATTAGATATGCTAATTCTTTTATAAATCATCATTTCCCTGCTCATGGTGTTCAAGAAACAGCTAAAACACTCACTTTATTATTTTTTTTATTTTTTTGAAGTATTCACAAAACTTTTTTTGAGTACTCCTCTATTTGACTGGGTTGAGTTACCTTTTTACTTGGACTATCATAAAGCTCTGTAGATTTATCTATAATTTGTTTAAAAATTGATGGACTATTCATAATATATATTTTATAAATTATTTTTTTAATCTTCAATGTGGAGTTCACTCTGTAAATCAAGCAGTTGTTTGTACTCAAACTATAGCTTTTTTATGGAACTTTTCTATATTTTTTGCTCATGTATATGATATAGCTGACTCTAGTCATGTTCTATACTTATCTATTATATCTCAAAGAGCTTTTATATTATATATTTTTGATTTTGATATTCATTCTTCAAATCTTTTTCTCTTTGCTTGTTCAAACTTTGATAGTTCACTTGTTCTTCATTTTACAGCTTTTGTTGAAGCCATTCAATAATTCTCTTTATATAATCAATCCTCATCTATTTTTATATCTCATGGTGATTCATAGCTACTAGCAAGTACTGTTCATAACATGGTATGAGTAGCTCAAGCAGCTAGTGCTAAAGATAGATCTCTTGGGTGCTTTATTCATCAATCTGCTATAGCAAATCATCAGTTTTCCCTTGCTGCTAGAGATGATTCTAATACTGCTGTAAATTGTGGTCTTCATACTCATGTCATCATTCTTGTTGTACACATTGCTCAAGGTCATATTCATACTTTTACTCAATTTGCTCATGCTTTAATAAGAGCTTCTGCCCCCTCTGATGTCATTATATTTCATGAAACAATTATTATATCATTGTATTTGTCTCTTACATTTTTTATTGTATCTTCCATTTTTTGAGTAAATCCATGTGCTGTATCTATAAATATAGTATTAACTCATGACTTAATTATCTTATCTATGTATGATTTATATCAATTAAGAGATAATGCTACTGCAATATCTAACTGTCCTTTATCATTTAAGCTTGGTTTATATACACTATTCATAACTGAATCATTTCTAGATAATACTCATATCAGTATTCCTTTTTTATCTACAATTGGTAAACTTGATATTCCATTATCATCCATTAAATTAAATGCTTCTTCATCAGATATAGATTCTTCTCATACTATTAATTTTCTTGATTTTGTTAGATTTTTTAATTTTGTATACTCATCTATCTCTATTAAATCTTCTTCTTTAAATATTTTTTCTGGTCTTCATTTAGCATCCACCATTATTACAGATTGATGAGCTCTTTTATTTATTATTCATAAAGCATCTCTTATTGTATTTTTTTTGGTAACTGTCAATGGAGTATCTAATCTCAAATCAGCATTGTGTACATAATCAATTATATTTAACATTCTATCTAACTCCATATCTTGGGGTAATACTCATAGCCCTCATAGTCTTGCTAGTTTTTCTGCCATCCTTTTTCATGTAACTGCATTCATATTTGACGAAATAATCGGAAGTGTAGTTGATAAAGGTGTTTCAGGCTCAATATTTATCTGTGTTCTTGATCTTATATCTGATTTTTGTTGATATAAAAATACATCATCAAATGTTAACTCTTCTCCTATATAACTACTATTATTAAATCTCATTATTAAACATATTATTTTTTAAAAGTAAATAAATAATATGTATGTATCTATCTTTGTCAATTATTATTAGGATTTTTTGTTAAAAATAAGAGTATTTAACCTTGCAAAAAAAATAAAATCAATATTATATAATGTATTAAAATATAACAAAACA
>CAYFPB010000126.1:0-3360 GCA_964344895.1 uncultured Candidatus Peribacteria bacterium
CTATTTTCTTGTAGTTAAAAATTCCAGATACACAAAACTATTTATTTACCCTAAATTTTATGTTAAACACTAAATTATCTAGAGTAAATAGTTTTGCTAATACTAATTCTGTACTTGTAGATACAAGCTGGAATACATACAAAAATAAAGGATTGTTTGATAAAGTTGTTTCTTTTTATAAACAAGAAGCTGATGCAATAATATCAAAAGAAGAAATTGAAAAATGATATTATATTTCAGCAGAAAAATGATTAATAAAATTAAAATCTGTTTTTTATAAACAATCAGTATTATGCAATTCCTTTGATTTAATTAATAGTAAACAAGATGTTATAAACACAAATGTATGAAAAATTTTAAAATGTATAGAGTCTAGATGAAAAAATGTATGATATTCTAAATTAATTTTTTCTACATATTTAGATAAATGATATATAACTATTGATAATATTAAACAAAGTTTAATTAAATACTTTGGTAATACAGCAAGTGAAGCTTACAAACATACTCAAAAACCTATAAGTTTAATTCCATACCCTTGGCTTGTTGACTCAGATCACCTTAATTCTGTTTATAATACTGATATTTTTACTGCTGAATATGACATAGATCGTGATATGGAAAAATATATGAAAGAGATACTAGCTTATTCCATAAAAAATAATTTACTCCTTGATGAAGAAATAGAGGATATAAAAGAAACTCTTAAAGCTTGATGAGATGATTTAAAGTATTTTTATAAAATACATTTAGATGAAAACTTATTAGATAGATATTTGGAACAAATATTAAAAGACAACTAATTTAATTAGTTGTCTTTTCTTTGTATCCAATTACCAACATATTTGATTCCTTTTTTAAACTTACTGTAGACCATTCTACATTTTTTGGTTCAGAAACATTTTCTTCTATCTCACGTGTAACATTTTTGGTAATTTCATTTATTATTTTTCCAGAATTAGCTTTAAATAACATACTTTTAGCAACTGGTCTAAGAGCTTCAACTCATTCTAGTTTCATTAACTCATATATACATCAAGAGTTTGAAGAATTTACTTCTAATACAATAGCTTCTAAATTATTATCTACTATTATATCTACTCAAGCTAAATCTTGATGATTTAATTCATCTTTTAATTTTTCTCATTTATACTTAACTCTATTAGCAAGTACTTTAACACTTTTTATAGCTATTTTTTCTACTTTTTCTTTTACTTCTCTGTAAATATCTGATTCCCATCAAGATAGTTTAGATATTTCTTCTAAAGATATATAATCTGCTCATGTAGATATATTAATAGGCCCTCAGTCATTATCAATTCTTCATATAATTCACACCATAATATAATCTTGTTTTTCTCTATCAAAAGTTACTAAAACTCTTAAGTTCCAATCTTTTTTAATATTGTTTATATGTACAGGATAACTTTCTATTTTTTCTTGTACTAGAATAACTTTTCATGGTTCTATATGTTTTAAATTATAATTTTCATCTATATCATTAACTCTCAACATATAAATTCATTCTCAACATAATCATGATGATGGTTTTACAACAATCTTTTTATCAATTCATAAAGAAACTGTAAAATCCTTTATTTTTTTTATATTTTTCTTATTATATCTAAAAGATCTGAAATTTATTTCTTTTGGTGTTTTTACTCAGTTCATTCTAAGTATTACTCCTGTAAGTAATTTATTTTCAGAATACTCATTAAATCAAGAAGCACTTCATGTTATATCAGAATATCATTCTTCAAATAATGAATAATCATAACTATTTACTGTACATGATTCAAATGCATTTCAATTAAAAGAAATAAGTCATCTAGTAAAAACATCTGTTAATACTATATTTACATTCTTTTGTACTTCCTTTGAATAGTCATATAGAGCTTTAGCTAAAACAATTCTTCATCCAGCTGTAGCTCCTAAATAAACTGTTGGTAAATTTGAATCAAGGTTAGATAAATTTGGAGCAATAATTCCTAACTCTTTACAAGTATCTTTTATTTTTTCTTCATGCTTAACAATCTGTTTATACATTTTCATATTATTATATTTAACAATTAGCATATATAATAATAACTTTTTTATTAATTAAGTCAATAGAGTAATCTTTTTATTAAAAACTAATAAATCAAACTTAAAATCATTATTATACAAATATCTTTCTCTAAAAAATTCTCTATTTTCTACAAAATACTTTATAAATTTATCTGCTATAGAATATATTTTTTCTCATAAGTCATTTTTATTAAGTAATTTATCAATTCCCTCTGACCTTTCTAATACTGGTTTGTATGATATATTAATATCTTGATCAACTAAGTCTTTTCAAAAGTGATCAGATATATATTTTTTGAAAAATTTTTGCTGTCTTTTATGGTCATATAAAAAATCTAGATGACTATAGGCTTTTAATATTTCTAGATCTCTCAAACTAAATTCCTTTGATAGATCTACTATATCTTCAGAGAGTTCAAGATCCTCATAAATATACACTTCTCTTATTTCAAGTTCATCAGAGTATATTTCTCTTAATTTTTCATAAGCTATATCTCTAACAAGTGATCTAAAATTATAATAAGGATCATCATCTTGCTTTAATGGCTCTGATTTTATTCTTCATGATTTTAGTCATTCTTCTATATTTATAACATCTAGTGCTAGCTCTTCTGCTATATTTTCCAAAACATCAGATACTGATTCTGTCACAGAATTTATTTCTTTAAAAATACTAGTTGGCAAAGTTATTCCAAATCTATAAGCATCTGGATATTTCTCAAAAAGTATTTCTCAAATCTTTTTTTTAACAAAAGACACATTTTTATAAAAGTGATTTATCTCTTGTCTTGTTAAATTTTCTTCTCACAATATACGTTTAACAATACTATCACTTATTTCTTGTTCTTTTTCTATAATTTCTAAACTGTTCATAATTAATTAAATTAAAAAATAAAAAAGTCCTAACATGCGTATTTATATACATGTAGGACTATAAAAATTTATATGCTAAAAAAGCCCTACATCGGAGAGGATGCATTGACATTATCCAAGTGATTATAAATAAATTAAACATTATATGATTTTTAAGAGTTAAATAAAAAGACCTATTTCTATGTTTAGAAATAGGTCTTTTACGAAATAATTTTTATTTACTAAAAAACATCCCTACTTCTAAATAAGTAAAGTGAGTGCATCATAGATTTAGTTCTAAAATTAAACTCCATATTTTTTAGTTATTTTTAATAATATATTTTTAATATATCCACTTTTTTAATTTTGTAAAGTAAATTTGGCTCTTTAAAAATTCTATTATTAACACGGCCACTTTTAAGTATAATGTAAGTACTACCT
>CAYFPB010000127.1:0-3353 GCA_964344895.1 uncultured Candidatus Peribacteria bacterium
GAAAAATAATGGTATATTAAAGGATAAGCTTAAGTTGCCTCTTGCAGGTTTCCGTAGTACTGATGGAGTTAGCTTCAGCTATCGTGGTTACGATACGTTCTTGTGGGCATCTAGTGTAAGTGGATCTAATGGTAGATGAGTGCTCCTGGGTCGGTATGGCGATACGTTGCTCCGCTATAGTCGGGATAAGTCTTACGGATTCAGTGTTAGGTGTATAAAGGATTAATCAAATTTTAATTTGATTTGTCTCTTTCCAGCTTTGCTGGACTCTTTGCTCTCTTTGTCTCTTATGAGCATTAGCGAGTTAGTTTTAAAAATCAGTTTAATTAGTTCTCTAACTAATTAAACTGATTTTTTCTCCCCTGACAAGGGGAAATGTCCAAAGGACAGAGGGGGGTTATTACATAAAACAAAAATTATGAAAAACATACTAACAAACACAACCAAAACAGCCTATAAATGAATAGTATTTGGAACATTTTTCTGACTAACAGTATTCTCAGTAGCCTATGCAGCCAGCATCAGATCAACAACAGATCCAACAGTAAGTACTTGAGATTCAATTACAGCAAGTTGGTATCAGGATGTGAATGATAAGATATGAGGTTTAGTTAATGATGGTTGAACTGGAGGTTCAGCTGGGATATCTATTAATGATAAGACTGTTTGATGAAAAAAATATAGTATTATTTCAACAAGTGATTCTAACTGATCTATGTGATGATGAAAATTTTCGATTTTAGATGGAAGTGTTGTTTGAAATAATTCTAAACAATCAAGATTGACTATTGATTGAGTAGGGAATGTAGGTATAGGTACTAGTAGTCCAAGTAACAAGTTAGAAGTAAATTGAACAATATGAATTAAAACAGAAAGTACAGCAACAAGTAATATAGAAAGTACTGGTAATGCATGAGCCTTACTTAGGTTAAAAACAAATTGAGCGAATAGATTGAAACTTCATTCTGACTCTTCATGAGCACGGATATGAACAGTAAGTTCTCAAGATTTACAAGTTGTAGCTTGATGAGAGTATGCTACAAAATTGACAGTTAAACATGATACAGGTAATGTCTGAATCTGAACAACAACTCCTAAAGCTAAGTTGGATGTGAATTGAAGTATTAATAATAAATTAGGTAAGAGTTATTATTATGCAGGACAATGATTTACAAGAAATAGTTATAATTTTAGCTCTACACCAAATACTTTATCTAATACAGTTATAACTGATTGAAATGCTTGGAGGGTTGTGTTTCAATGAAGTTGGATGGAAGATTATTTTTGAGGAGGTTTTCCTATGGAAGCACCATACTTTGAAGTGACATCAGATAATCCTGTAGTATCAGTATGATGAAGAACATTAACTATATCTAGAAATACAACTACATGATACTTAGAAGCAACATCTAATAGTAATATATGGTTTAACTGAACAGTTAATGTTTATACTACTCCAGATTCATTATGAAAGGAGTGAAATAAATCAATAAGAGTTGAAGGAAATATTAATACTAATGGTATAATAAGTTCAAAAGAATGAAGAATGAAATGATGAACAATTAATTATACTAAATGAAGTTGATGGGTAAAACTATTTGACTCATGACATACAGCAGTATGAACAATATATGTATGGGCTAGTACATGACCATATAATGAGTGAGGATGAACATTAACATCAGATTTTAAAGTAATATATTGATCACCTAATCTACATAATACTACACATACATTTAATCCATATGTTACAGATATAGCTTTAAGATATAATAATTCTTGATATGATGCAGAAGTAAATATTACAAGTACAAAAGATGTAACTATAAAACGGATGTTTGTTTGAATGTGAACATGAAGTTTTAATTAATAAAAAAAGAAATTTAGAATATTCTAAATTTCTTTTTTTAGAAAAAAACTTGCAAAAATACTATTATTAATATATAATATTATTATGTGAACATCTAAAATTTATATAAAAATTGCTGTTTTAATTATTTAAATATAATAATAATGATAAAAAGAGAGTTACAAGAAAAAATAGAAAGTTGGATTTGAAAGTGAAAAATCCTTATTATATATTGACCTAGAAGGGTATGAAAAACAACTTTATCAAAACTATTATTAAAAAAGTATTGAGAAGAAAAAAATTATCTAGATTGTGATAATTTGCTGATTAGACAGGCATTGAGTGTACAAGATAAAGATAAATTAAAACAATTTATATGAGATGCAAAATTTTTAGTTATAGATGAAGCTCAAAGAGTAGAAAATATATGAATAAATTTAAAAATATTAATAGATAATTTTCCTGATTTACAGATAATTGCAACTTGATCAAGTAGTTTTGATTTAGCAAATAAAATAAATGAGCCATTAACATGAAGGTATATTAAGTTTCAATTATGAGCTTTATCACTTAATGAATTAAAAAGTAAGTACAATAATTTTGAATTTCAGGCAAAAATAGAAGATTTTCTTTTATATTGAATGTATCCAGATATAGTATTATGAGAAAACTATGAGGAATCAAGAATAATATTAGAAAATATATCAAGTAATTATTTATACAAGGACATTTTAGAACATGAGAATATAAAAAAATCTAATTTATTAATAAAATTATTACAAGCTTTAGCATTACAAATTTGAAATCAGGTTTCTGATAATGAGTTAGCAAATTTGTTAAATTGTAATCGTGATACAATAAATAGGTATTTAGACTTATTAGAAAAATCATTTATTATTTTCAGACTTTGATCTTTTTCACGTAACTTAAGGAATGAATTAAAATATTCTAAAAAAATTTACTTTTATGATTTGTGAATAAGAAATGCTTTGCTAAATAATTTTAATACATTAAATTTAAGACAAGATAAATGAGCATTATGGGAGAACTTTCTAATAGCTGAAAGACAAAAATATTTACATAATAATATGTTATATAGAAACACATATTTTTGGAGAAATCACGCCCAAGCTGAGATAGATTATATAGAAGAATATAATTGAGTTTTACATACATATGAATTTAAATGGTGAAACAAAAATGCAAAAATGCCTAAGGCTTTTAAGGATGCATATAAAGAAAATACTTTTGAAATAATAAATAGAGAAAATTTCCTAGATTTTTTAACTTAAGTTTTATAGAAAAAAGATTGTAAAACAGTATTTTTAAAATACTGTTTTTTTGTTGCAGGAAATATGTTAGAATTATAAGTATATATAAGATATATAAAAAGATTTGACAAAAAGAGATGAAAGGATATAATGAATGTATATATATTATTAAAAGAAGAAAAGATGGTAAAATTTATAAATCCAAGAACAGATTATGCATTTAAGAAAATCTT
>CAYFPB010000128.1:0-3306 GCA_964344895.1 uncultured Candidatus Peribacteria bacterium
TGGTATCAGAGTGTGAATGATAAGTTGCTAAATACTTATAGTAAGAGTGAAATTGATAGTAAATGATATTTAATATGACATCAGGATATTAGTGGAAAAGCTAATAGTAGTGATGTTTATTCTAAGACACAAGTATATACTCAAACTGAGATAAATACACTTATTGATAACTTAAGGACTGAAATAAATACTCCAACATGATCAACATCATCTAAACCTTGAACATCATGTAAAGATATTTTAAATAAATGATGAAGTAATGGTGATTGAGTATATTGGATAAAAACCGATTCAAGTGCTGCTTATCAAGTGTACTGTGATATGACAACTGATTGATGAGGTTGGACACTTATATGACAAACAAATACTAGAGAGAACTCATATTCTAATTGGTTAGTATGAACAAAAAATACAAATAATTGTTTAGATCCATGAATAGAAACAAATATATATTGTTCTATACATGACAGTAGATGATTAGCAGTAGATTATTCAAGCTCTATTAGATTTTCTAACTCAACTAGAACAAAATGGGTTAAATGGAGTTTACCTACAGGAAGAACTACAAGTACTTTATGGAATCACTCAGCTTGATATACAGCAGTTTATAATGAAGCTAGTAGTAATTCTGAATTAATTACAGTTTCTAGCTCTTGGTGATCAACAAGTAATTGTTATCAAAATAAATACTGAATAATGGCAATAAATTGACATTGATGATCATATCCTGCAGCTACACTTAATTGGCAATGAAATACCTGATGAAATGACCTATGTATGGCAATAGAAATTACATGATTTAGTTCTAGTTGATGGTCTTATGGTTGAAACTGATCTGATGCACCAACTTCTGATACAGATTGGCCAAATTGAAGCTATAATGTAACACCAAAACTATCAGTTTGGGTTAAATAAATATAAAATAAAAAACCAGTAATTTTAAAAAAATTACTGGTTTTTTTATAACTCAAAATCAATTTTTGAGGCATTATTTATCATATCTAAATATTCTTCTCTTGAAAAATATTTATTGTATTTATCTATAAAATCATTTTTTATTATAATTTTATTATCTTTTAGGTGATAATAATTAAGCTCAGTATCATATTTAATAAATCTCTTTTTAAACTTAAGATGATCAAGTAACTCAATAAAAACATTTTGTAACTTGTCTACATCAATATCTATAAAAATACTAGGAAGCTTAGATTTATCTATTTTATAATTATATAATTTTTCAATCAAAGATTTATCAGTTAAATCAAGTAGATCTTCATAAGCATTTATTTTTCTATATATTTCATACAAACACTTCATATCTTCATCATAACTCTCTTTTTTTCATTCATTATCTCTATAGTACTCATCAACAAGCAAATGATGATAATATCATTTAACAAAATAACTATCTGACTCAGTTGGTAATTCAATATTATTATAATTAGCTGGGAATTTAGCTGTAAACCAATCTTCTCAAGGATGATAGTGAGTATCATCTCTTGTAATATCAACTCACTGAGAATACAAATTATATGAACAATCAGGAAGTAAACTTCAAGCTAAAAAATCTAGATAGTCATTTTTATCTAGATTTTTTCATTCTAAGAAATTGATAGATGTTTTGATATGTACTATTGAGTATGGCATAAAAAGAGATTTATTTAACTAAACTAACAATAGTTTCTATATGATGTGTATGAGGAAACATATCCATTGCCTGAACCTTTTCGATTTTATAATCACTATTATCAAGAATATATCACAGATCACGAGCTAAGGTAGCAGGATTACAGCTAACATATATAATTTGATTAGTATTAAACTTTAGGATATTTGGTAATGCATCAGGATGCATTCAGGCTCTAGGAGGATCAATAACAAGTAAATCTGCTGTATTTCAATCCGAAATATAATCATTTAAGAAGTCTTCTACCTTTTTATTAACAAAAGAAATATGGCATAAGCCATTTAATTCTGCATTTTTTTCTCAGTCTTTACTAGCTGATGTAACTAGCTCAACAGAAATAACATCTTTTGCTCAATGTTTTGCAAAAATCATACCAATTGTACCAGTTCAACCATATAAATCAAGCACAGTTTCATTGGATAAATTATCTTTATTAGCAAAATCTAAAACCAAATCATATAGTTTTTCTGCTCAAGAAGAATTAGTTTGAAAAAATGAAGTAGGAGATATATTAAAACTTAAACCATGAAGTTCTTCCTGAATAATATTTTCTCAATAAATAAGCTCCAGATCTCAAATGCAAACATCAGCTTTATTTGGATTATGAGAAAAATATATAGATTTTATAATTGGATATTTTTTTGAAAGCCCTATAAAAAAAGTTCTTATTTTTTCTAATTGTCATTTTCTAAAAGAAGATTTATCTTCCCCCTCCTTACTAGGGAGGGGGCTAGGGGGAGGGCTTAAATATTCTGGGTTAAATGATAAAAGAATCATCATTTGATTTGTGAAATGAGTTTTTCTTATAAGAATATGTCTAAAGAATCCTTCTTGTCTCATCTGATCATATACAGGTAATCATAAGGTTTTAGAAAACTTTTTCATCTCTCTATAAATTTCATTTTGAGTTTCATCTATTAATGGAGCTCAATAAAAATCTTCTACCTTAGAAAATTCTCATTGCTTGTGAAATCAAACATTGAAATGCTCTTCAATTCAAAATTTATGAGAAATATATTTTCAATATGAAAATTCTACCTTATTTCTATATCCATCAACAATAGGAGATCATTCAATTGGTAAAAATAGATTCTCATATAGCTCATTTATTTCTTCCTTTTGTAAAGGAAGTACCTCGGAATGTAATGAAGAGGGGATGGATTCTTTAAATATTTTATCTTTTAATATATTTAAAGCCTCTTTTACCTGTTCTTGTTTAATCTTTAATTGCTCATCATATGGAATATTTATCCACTTCCATCATCATGACATACCATACTTATTTGTTGGGTGAGTTTTCTCAATATCTGATTTTTTAATTATATCTACTATTTGAGTCTCTAAAAAAGCTTTTTTCTTTTTTAAAACTTTCAGATTTGCTATCGTTCCAGGTATAGCACCTCAAGTCACAAAAATAACCCTACCATCTAAATCAGGATTTGAGTGTGATAATCTAGCAAATCATTTACCTCAAAAAACAAGTTTTTCTATTGTTATATTTTCAAGTATATCTCATTTTTTTATTCAAGCTTGTTGCATTATTTTTGCCTTATTAATAATTAAAATTTTAAGAATTATATCTATTTTTTAAAAAAGTAAATAAAAAGTAGTAAAAATAA
>CAYFPB010000129.1:0-3295 GCA_964344895.1 uncultured Candidatus Peribacteria bacterium
GGTAAGCTATTTCTTAGCTTTTTTAGGTGGTCGGATTTGAGTGAGACGATACAAAGTTTTATTTAAAATATTCACATAAATCAGGTGCTACTTGTTTTTTTCTTGAAAGTCTCCTTTTTAAATCAGCTAGGTTATTTTCTACATTTGTTTTAAAAACAGTTTCAACTACTTTAGTATCATCTCAATCAAGTACTATTGATGTATTTCTTTCTCAAATAATATCAACTACAGATAATAATATAAAATCTAGATTATCTTTATCTTTAATAGATTTTAATCATTCTAATATTTCTTCTTTTCTTCATAAAGCATAAGATGGATTGGTAGTTTCAAGAGTACCTATTCAGGCTTTTGATCAATTAAATTCAAATTCTTTATAATCATATTTTATTAAATCTTCTACTTGCATATCTCATAAATCAGATTTTGCATCAAACATAGGCATTGCAAATCCTTCTAGATCTTCTATTCATGTAATTGTTTTTAATTCTTCAGCTATTTCTACATCTTTTTTTGTTGTAGTAGCAGATTTAAATAATAAACTATCTGACAGGATACCAGCTAAAATCATCGTTCAAATTCTCTTATCTATCTCAAAACCTTCTGCTTTATACATTTTAAATAAAACTGAACAAGTAGAACAAAGTTTTTCCATTCTAATGTTTACAGGTGTACTTGTAGAAAAATCTATTTTATGATGATCAACTACATATTCTACCTCTAGTTCACCTAAATTATCTAATGTTTGAAATTCTTCATTATGATCAACTAAAGCTACTTTTGTTCACGCTGGAAAACTTGTAGCAATCTCAGGAATTTCAATATCTATTAAATCCAGTAAAAAGCTTGTTTCTTTATTTAGTTTCCCTTGTATATATGGAGTAGCATTATATATTCATGTTTTATTTAAAAAATCAGCAAAAATAATAGCTGATAATGTACAATCAGTATCTGGAACTTTATGTCCTACAACTTTTATGTCTATCATATATTGTTATGTTAAAAAATAATTAAATAAAATATATTTTATTCTAAAATATATTTTTTCAAGTTTTTGTTATTTATTTCTTTTTTTAGTACTAAATTTATCTTTTAGTTTTTTAAATTGTCTTTCTCATAATTTTTCTTCAAGTACAAGGTTAAGTTGAGCTTCTTCATCAAATAAATGCATATCCATATCTATATTATGCTCAACTTTAAATCTATAATCCTCATAGTTTCAATAACTTACACTCAATTCTCCATCAGCTATAAACCATATATTTGTAGCTAATTTATTTACAAAGTATCTATCGTGAGATATAAAAAGTATAGATCAGTCATATTTCTTTAATGATTCCTCTAAAGATTCTCTAGTATCATAGTCTAGGTGATTTGTAGGTTCATCAAGTATAAGTAGATTGTATTCTTTTTGTCATAGAATTGCAAAAAGTAGTTTTGATGTTTGTCATCATGATAAATCTGAAACTTTCTTATCTAAGTCATTTTTATTAAATAAATAATGATTTAATAATGCTATCAAGTGTTGTTCTGTATAATGTAATCAATTTTTTTCAAAATTTTCTCTTATAGTTTTGTTTTTATCTAATTCTTCATGCATTTGAGAGTAGTATCATATTTTTACTCATTTTCATTTGCTAAAAAATCAATCGAGAATACTCAAATGCCCTATAATTGTTTTAATGAAGGTAGATTTTCATACTCAATTTTCTCATACTATTCAAATCCTCTGATTTTTGTATAAATACAACTCTCTTATAAAAAATAAAGGATCTTCTCTTCATATAAATACATCTTTAAATGATAATACTTTTTCAGGGGTTTCTCATGTATACTCAAAGAAAAACTTTGGTTTTTTAGGTATGTAAGGAGGATCTAATTTATCCATTTTTTCTAATGCTTTCTCTCTTGATTTTGCCCATCATGCTCTACTTCAAGCTCTAAATCTATTTATTAACTTTTCTTGTTTCTCTATATACTCACTTTCTCTTTTATAATCATCAAGTTTTTTCTTCTCAATCCTAGTTCTTTCTATTAAATAAGTAGAATAATTTGAGTGGTAATAAGTAATTCATCTAGATTTTTGTACTTCAAATGTTTTATTACAAGTTTTATCTAAAAACTCCCTGTCATGAGATATTATTACATATCATCAATTCCACTTATTTTGAAGGAACGATTCAAGCCACTCAACTGATTTCATATCAATAAAGTTTGTTGGTTCATCTAGGAAAAGTATATCAGGGGATTCAAGTAATATTTTAGCAAGTGCTACTTTTGTTCTTTGTCCTCAACTTATTTCTACTAAAGGCTTATCTAATAATTCCAGTATTCATATACCATTTGCTACTCAGTGAATTTTATTATTATAATCATGTCATCATATGTTATTAAATTGATCTAAAAGGGAAGTGTAGTTTTCTATTAATTCTATATTATCTGGATTATTTTTCATTTCTATTTCAATATTTTTCAATTCACTTTCCATTTTTACAATATCTTTAAAACCATCTTTTAACTCTTCTTTTACAAGTTTTTCTTCATTATCTGAATATATTTGATGTAAGTATCATAAAGTTAGATTTCAAACATTCTCTATGTATCATTCAAAATTTTGTATTTCTCAAGTTAGAATCTTTAATAAAGTTGTTTTTCATGCTCAATTAGCTCAGACAATTGATATCTTATCATTTTTATTTAATGTAAAATCGATATCTTTCAGTATTGTTTCTGAATTAAATTCAAGAGATTTTATATTAATTTTTAAGTGTTTCATTTTAATATTTTGTAATTATTTATTTTATATTAATGATTTTTTTATAAAGTAAAGTTATTTTTTGCTTTATTTAGAGCTTTATGTTATAATATATTAGATTTCTTATTAACTATAAATAATGGAAGAAAGAAATATTATAAATACACATGATACAGAAGATAGTATTGAAAAAACTAAAGATCAACAATTTGTTGATGATTTGTTTGATGATTATTATCATAAGAAAGTACATATACAAAAACAAAAAATGATAAAACATAGAAATAAAGTTCTTAATTTAAATAAAAGAGTAACTATGTTTAGAGCTAAGCATCAAGATGCAATTTTTTATACAGAAATAGCTATATTAACTATACTACTTGTAATGATGTTTAATTGGCTTATATCTCCCAGTACAGAAGTAAAGGTAAATAAACCTCAGAGCTTTGAAGAAAAAGTTATTGATAAATATAAAACAGAATAAATAAAACTATCCTATTAATATATTAACTAGGATAGTTTTTCTTTTTTTATGGCAAG
>CAYFPB010000130.1:0-3290 GCA_964344895.1 uncultured Candidatus Peribacteria bacterium
TTTTTTATAGTAGCTATTTTTCCAGATACACAAAATTTTTTACAGACTCTTTTTATACAAATAAATACCATATTAATATAATTATTTTTACTACATTTGCAAAAGATTTTTTAACAAAAAATAAGTTTTTTTTTTGCATAAAACAATAAAAAAGTTAATATCTAGAAAATAATTAATAAATAAAAATATATGTGCTGAATTTTTGCCTATAATTGAAGTAAAAACTCTATTCCCTTTTTAGTTGAATGATTAAGAAAACTTGAATACAGATGATATGATAGTGCTTGAGTATTTTGAGTAAGTAAATCATGAATTACTTTTATGGAAAAATCGATATGAAAAGTATCTAACCTTGCCTCAAAAATAGAAAAAAATGAAAATAAAGATCTAGGCTATACTAATGGTATAGCACATACAAGATGGGCTACACACTGAAAAGTAACTATAGAAAATACTCATCCTCACCATTCTGAGAATTCAAGATTTTTTGTTGTTCATAACTGAATTATAGAAAATTACAAAAGCCTAAAAGATGAGTTAGAAAAAAAATACAATTTTTATTGAGATACTGATACAGAAGTAATAGCTAAACTACTTGAAGATACCTTTGATGGAAATATAGTAAGTAGTGTAGAAAAATTAACAAAAAAAATAATTTGAGCCTATGCTATAGCTGTAATAGATAAAGAAAATCCTGATACACTTGTATGAGTAAAACTTGGTAGTCCAATGATTATTTGAGTATGAAAAAAATGAGTTTTTCTTTCAAGTGATATAAATGCATTATGAAAAGTAGCAAAAGAGTTTACTACTCTTGAAGATAGAGAAACTGTTGTAATAAAAAATTGAGACTTTAATGTTTATTCTCTATGAGAAGAAATAAGCAAAGAAACTGAGCTTATTACAGAAGAAATGTGATTAGCTGAAAAGTGAAAATTTGAAACCTTTACTGAAAAAGAAATACATGAAATACCTAGCGTACTTAGAAACTCTTTAAAATGAAGAATAAATTTTGAAACAAAAACTATAAATAATGAAACACTTGATGAATTAAACAAACTTGATATAGAAAACATTGAAATAATAGCTTCATGATCAAGTTACTTTGCATGATTAGTATGAAAAAGTTGGTTTGAAGAACTTGCTTGAATAAAGACTGAAGTAAGAGTATCATCAGAGTTTTTATATGAGAAATTCATTCCTAATAAAAAAACTCTTTATGTATTTATGTCTCAGTCATGAGAAACAGCTGATGTTAGAGAATCTGTAAGAATGGTAAAAGAAAAATGATGTTTTAGTTTTTGAATAGTTAATGTTGTTGGTAGTACTATTGCTAGAATGTGTGATATGTGATTATATACTCACTCTTGAGTTGAAATATGAGTAGCATCAACAAAAAACATAATAGCTCAACTAGCTGTTTTACTTACTATGTCATTATCTCTATGAATAAAAAGAGACTTACAAGTAAGTGATGCTAAAAATATAATAGAAAAGCTTTCAGAGCTAGATGGAAAACTAGAATGACTTCTTGAAAAACAAAATCATTATAAAAGCCTAGCAGATAAATACTCTAAATACTCAAACTTTTTCTTTTTATGAAGAAACCTAGTTTATGGTACTGCTTGTGAATGTTCTTTAAAACTAAAAGAACTAAGTTACCTACACGCTGAAAGTTACCCTACTTGAGAATTAAAACATGGTCCTCTAGCTTTAATATGACCAAACTTTCCAGTAGTAGTAATAAATCCTAAATCTATTGTAAGAGAAAAAACTATTTCAAATATAGAAGAAATAAAAGCTAGATCAGGTACTGTTTTATGAGTTATAACAGCGTGAGATAGTACAAAAAACATATATGATGATATAATAGAAATACCTAAATCTCATCCTATATTGACTCCATTTCTACCACTTATCCCCTTATGGATATTCTCTGTAGAAGTAGCAAAAAATCTTAATAGAGACATAGATAAACCTCAAAACTTAGCAAAAAGTGTTACTGTTGAATAAAAAAAGTATTAATTCTTAAAAGAATTAATACTTTTTTTATTCTGATCTTAATATTTTTCAAAAATATCATCTAATCTTTGATTTTTCTCATGAAACTTTTTCTTCTTTGATTCTTTGTTTTCTTGCTTCTACTGGATTATATTCTCAATAATATATTAATTGATCATATGTTTCATCAATAAAATCAATATTTTTAATTTGTTTTTTTTGTTCTTCATAATCTGTTAATCTAAAATAAGCTGTATAATCTTGGAATATCTTTTTCAAGTATTTTTCAAAATCATTTATGTTATTAAACCTACTTTGTTGATTAAAGTATTTGATAATAATATGCTTTGTTTCTTTATAAAAAGATTCTGATTCTAACTTTTCTAACCTTTTTTTTATATTTTTATCCCAAATACTTATTTCTTGATCAAATATTTGTTGTGTATTATCCATAATATTTTAATTATTTAATTTATTATATATTCTATCTAACTTATTAGTTTTAAGTCATTTTATAATTAGTTTATATTTATCATTTATTGAGTCATCTGTAAAAGTTTTTAATATTATTTTCCTTAATTTATTATAATTTAATTTTAATTCTCAAAAGTCTTTTTCTCATAATTTTAAAATTTTTCAGATATCTCTATTTATATAATCACATATTCATTCAACTATTTCTAGCATATCATTTATTCTTTGAGGATTATTTGCTAAATATTTTATATCTATACTATCAGTAAATTCTTCAATTTTTTTACTTGCTTCTTTTGGTGATAAATCATTAATTTCATCTAATTTATATTTTCACTTCATTTCTAATAAATCTATTTTATCTTTGTTTATAGATTCAGATGTACTTATATCTTTTTTTATTTTTAATCATTTTAATAGTTTTCCTAATCATCATAATCATAAAGTTCATAAAGCTATTCATCAATTATAAGGATTTTCCATTATATTTAAAATATCTCATAATTCTTCTATTGATTGTTTTATCAATTCTTTTAATATATCTACATTAAATAGATTTTCTAGTATTCCTAATAATTCTTCTATAGAAGAATCTATTAAAGCTTGTACTTCTTCTAAGTTATTTATTACTAATCAATCCACTACTCACTTTACAAACTTTGTTAAATCTGAATTATTTTCTGTTTCTATATTTATTCATAGTTTATCATATAAACTTAATTTTACTTCCTTTATTTGTATTTCTTTATCCACTCAGTATTCTAATTGTTGTTCTAATAAATCTAATTCTTCTAAATCATTTTCTCTATCTTCTA
>CAYFPB010000131.1:0-3279 GCA_964344895.1 uncultured Candidatus Peribacteria bacterium
GAATTAGGAATTAAACAAATCAAATGAAAAAAGAAAAAGATACATATATTAGGAGTACAGTCACATATTAATAAAACTTTATAAAATAGCTAAAACTAGCTATTTTTCTTTTTATCTAATACATTACTTAACATAAGTTACATTATGTTAAGTAATGTAACTAGGGAGTAGTACTCTTCTCTCAGGATAAAATTTCAAAATACTCTTTTAATAAAAATATATTTTTAAAAAATAAAAAAATACAAAATAATCAATTAAATATAAAAAAAGTTATTGTAAAGATTTCTAAATATATTTTATATTATTAACTTATCTATTTTAAGCTAAATATTCTCTATTTGACATATGTAAATAATATCTTAAATTTATAATGGCTTAAATAAGCTAAAAACTCCTTAAAACTCATTTTTTTGAGTTTTAAGGAGTTTTTAATATTTTTGCTATAATTATATCCTAAAAATAAAGTATTAAATATAGCTTTTCACTTCTTTTTGAAATAATTCTCATTTTTCAATATATCATGACCATAAACTATAACTAGGTGCAGCATTCGATAATAAACATATTTTTCATTTAGCTGTATTTTGAAAAGCAAATGATACAGCATCTTTCATAGATTTTGTTTTTAAAATCTTAGGTTTATAAGTATCTAAATCTAAAATAAACTCAGAATCATATTTATAATTACTTAGATCTCAAAAAATCTTTTCTCAAGTATCTGGAAATAAGACAATATTTAATATATTATATTTTTTTAATATGTCTTTTAATTTATTGAATTTGAAGCCAGAATCTTGTCCTCATAAAAATATTGTTCAAATATTTTGTTTGTATGTTTCTATTGCAGCAATTGTAGATTCTGGTGTTGTAGCTATTGCATCATCTATAAAAACTATATCTTTAAATGTTCATATATTTTCTAATCTGTGAGATAATCATGAAAAACTAGATAAAGTACTTTGTAATATATCTAAATTATTAGCTAATTTAGCAGGATTAATGATATCTAAAATACTAATAATTACACAAATATTTTTTCTATTATGGACTCATTCTAATTTTATATTATTTTCTTTAAAAAGTGCTTGTTTACTTTTATAGAACAATAAGTTATTATAGCTATAGTTTCAGTTTTCTCAGAAGTATTTTAAATTTTCTAAATTACAAATTAAGTCTTTTAGTTCATAGTTAACTATTTTGTATTTAGAATTTTTAATGATATTTATTTTTGCTTTTGTATAATTTGTTTTTCATTCATGCCAATCTAAGTGGCAATCATATATGTTGTTTATTACTCAAATATAAGGATGTATTTCAAGTTGTTCTAACATATAGCTAGATAATTCATATACTACAAAATCATAGACATTGCCTTTTATAATATCTATTTCATCAAGAACTGGTGTACCAATATTACCTACTAATTTTGTATTGTATCAGATATTGGTAAGTGTTTTGTGTATTAGAGTAGATGTTGTTGATTTTCCTTTAGTTCAAGTTACTCCTATGATTTTCCCTTTATAATTACTGGAAAAAATCTGAGTTTGAGTAAGGAGTTTTTCTTTAAAATGTGCAATTTTTTGATTGTATGGAGATACTCAAGGAGCTTTTATAATTAAAGAAAAATCTGATAAGTTATCTAGGTATTGTTCTCATAATATATAATTAACATCATCTTTTTTTTCTAAATTAGTATTTTTATCTAATATTGTTATGTTTTTAAAGCCAAGTCTAAATAGGAAGTCTAAGCTAGACTTCCCTTCTTTTCAGTATCATAATATTGCAACTTTTTTTTCTTTAAATTCTAATAATTTTTCTAATTTCATTTTTTAATTAAATATGCTAAAAATTCATCTATTTTTCTTTTTATAAGGATTTACATGTATATCAAGAGCTGATTGTTGGTATATTTCACCTGTTTCTAATACATAAGCTGTTAAAGCTTTTCAATATACACATCCACTATCTAAACCTTTTGTTTTTTCTCTTATTTGTATTCAAGCTTCTGCCCAATGACCATAAATTACTGTCTTTTCTCATTTATATTGTTCATACCAAGGTTTTCAATTATACTCTCTAAGTCTTGTTATTTCATCTTCTGTATGTTTTTTTAATGATAAGTTTGGAATTATTCCACCATGAACCATTATAAAATTTTTCTTTTCAATATATAGGGGTAGGTTTTCAATAAATTTTACTAAGTAATGCGCTTTATGTTTTTTTATTTGTTTTTTTAATTTTTTAAAACTAGAGTCATTTTCATATTTTTCTCAATTTAACCATCTTAAAAAATTAACTTCATGATTCCCTTTTATAGAAGAAAATCTAAAATTGTTTTTATATAAATAGTTTAATACTTTGTAGCAATCAGGTCATCTATTTATTAAGTCTCCAGTAAAGTATACTTTGTCATCTTTTTTTAGTTTTAATTTTTTCATTAAAAGTTTTAGTTCTTTGAAACATCATTGAACGTCTCAAACAAATATAGTTCTACTAGATTTTTTCATATTTCTTTTTATGTAATAAGTAATAAATATTAGCTACAAGTATTACGAAAAGTAGTGTAGCTACAAGTAATTCAAAAGAGTATTTTTCTATTAATTCCCTATTCTCTCAAGCTATATATCATATTATCATTAAAATTAAGTTCCATAATCATGCTCATAATCATGTATAAAAGAAAAATTTTGCAAAGTTCATTTTAAAAACTCAAGCAGGTAAGCTTATTAACTGTCTTACAACTGTTATAAATCTTGCTAAAAAAGTAGTTATGCTTCAATGTTTTTGGAAGTATTTATCAGTAGCATCATAGTGAGCTGTTGTTAGCAGTACATATTTTCAATACTTTTTTATTAACTTATGTATTGTTTTGTCTCCTAATTTGTACCCTATAATATAATTAATAGTAGCTCAAACTATTGCTCAAAAAGTTCATATTAGTAAAGCTAGTGCAAAATTCATTTCTCAAATACTTGCTAGGTATCAAGCTGGAATCATAGCTACTTCTGATGGAAATGGGAAAAAACTAGATTCTATTACCATCATTATAAATACTCATGTGTATCATAATTCAGATGCAAAGTTAACTATTGCATTTATTATTTCGTGCATATATTATTGTATTAATTATTCATAACTCACCCTACCCTTCTCTTACTTAAAAGAGGGAATAAATTGAATGATTATTAATAATATAATCAAAAAAAATAAAAAATCTAGTAAAAATGGTCATTTTCTTTCCAGCGTGAAAAATTAACAAAAAATAATATTTAGTTTTAC
>CAYFPB010000132.1:0-3265 GCA_964344895.1 uncultured Candidatus Peribacteria bacterium
TATTTTTAAGATTTCTTCTACTTTATTTATTGATTCTTCTAGTCATAATCAAAATTCTACTATACTTTCTAAACCAAAAAATAACTCTTCATTATTCGCTTTTTTTAAGATTTCTATCACTTTACCTATACTTAATTCTTCTCAATAAATCTCTCTTAATTCAGCTAATTTATAAAAATCAAAATTTTTATTTATTTTTAAGATTTCCTCTACTTTATTTATTGAGTCTTCTAGTCATAATCAAAATTCTCCTATCTGTCTTAAACCAAAAATTAACTCTTTATTATCTTTTTTTAAGATTTCTTTTATTTTATCTATGCTTAATTCTTTTTTAAAAATTTTTTTTGCTACTAATAAATCATAAAGTCTAAAATTAGTATAAACTTTTTCTGTTAATTGTTCTCAATCAATATTATCATCATTTAATAATGTATCTATATCAAAATCTCTTCCTTCTGATATATCTTCCTTTAAATCCTTTAATATAACACTAGTTTCTTCAAAATATTCTCATTTTCTTTTATTATTTTCTTTCTATTTTACTAAGTTGTCAGATTACTCATTGTATTTCTTCTTCAGGAATTACTCATTTGTATTTTTTTGCTAAATCTATAAGTTGTTTTTTTAGTTTATCTCAATTTTTTGTATTTTCATTTAAAAAATCATTTATATGATAAAGTTTAGGTGTAGGTCTCAAAATGTCTATAAGTTTAAAAATTAAAATTCTATAGTAATATATTAACATATTATTTTATTTAAAACAAAAAATCTCCGCTTAAGCGGAGATTTTTCTTATTTTTCTTCTTTCTTAGTTTCAGTTTTTCTTTTAGCAAACTCTTCTTCTCTTTTTTTCTTTAATTCTTCAAATTTTTTAATTTCCTCAGGTTTTGGTACTCTTTTAAGACCAATTCTACCTTTAGCTAAATCTACTTGAATTACTTCAAATTCAACTTCATCATCTGTTTTTACTACATCTTCTACTTTTGCTACTCTTAGTGGAGAAAGTTTTGAGATATGTATCATTCAAGTTGTATTTTTGAATGCAACAATTGCTCATGTTCCATCTATTATTTTTACTACTTTTCACTTTGATTTGAAACCAACAGTTGGTTCCCAAAGTGTTTCTTTTATTTCTTCTATTGCTTTTAATCATCCTTCTTGAGTTTTTGCTGTAATTGTAGTTACTCAATCATCAGCTATTGAGATCTTTACTTCATATTCAGCTTCTATTCTTTGAACATTTTCACCTCATTTACCTATTACAGCTCTAATTTTATCTTCTGGTACTTCCATACTCATAATAAGTGGAGCATATGGAGATAAATTTTTAGCTACTTCTGGTTGTACTTTTAACATTTCTCATAAAATATATTCTGATGCTTCTTTACCTTGGTCAAAAGCTTGTCTAAATACTTCCATTTTAAGACCTTTGATTTTTACATCTAGTTGCATAGCTGTGATTCATTTTTCACTTCTGGCTACTTTAAAATCCATATCTCATAAGAAATCTTCTTGTGCTTGTATATCTGATAATATTTTGTATTTACCTGTATCCTCATTATATATCATTCACATAGCTACTCATGAAACTGGTCTTTTAATTGGTACTCATGCATTCATAAGACTCATTGTAGAGCCACAAACAGATGCCATAGATGAAGAACCATTACAACTTGTTACTTCTGAAACTGCTCTAATCATATATGGAAAATCCTCTAAACTTGGCATTACTCATTCTAAAGCTTTTTCAGCTAATTTACCATGACCTACTTCTCTTCTACCTACTCATCTCATCATTCTTACTTCTCATACTGAATATGGTGGGAAATTATAATGATGAATATACCTTTTTGTTGATTCTTCATACATATCATCTATGATTTGAATATCTTCTGGTCCTCATAGAGTTGTAATATTTAATACTTGAGTCATTCCTCTTTGGAATATTGCCGAACCATGAGTTCTTGGTAATACTGAAGCTTCTCAAATAACTGTTCTTACTTCAGTTAAACCTCTTCCATCAAGTCTTTTATCATTTTCTAATATGTTATATCTCATTACTTCCTTAACTCTTTTGTAAACTAGGGCTCATACAAAATTTAAATCTTCATCCTCTTGGGCAGACATTTTATTGTCTTGGGCAGACACAAGGTCTGCCCCTACAATAAATTCTTTTACTTCTTCATCTAATTTATCTAATTCATGTTGGAATTCTTTTTTACCTTTATTATATAGACATTCTAATTTTTCTAGTGTTAAGAATTCTTTTACTTTTTCGTATAAACTTTCATCTGGATTGTTGAATGTTGCTGTAAATTCTGGTATTCCAAAACCTTTTTCATAGTCCTTAATAAAATCAAGCTCTGCATTACATATTTCTTTTATTACTTTGTGTCCAAATTCTAGAGTTGCTAACATTTGCTCATTACTTACTTCTTTTCAGTCAGCTTCTACCATAGTTAAAGCATCTAGTGTTCAAGCTACTATCACATTTAATACTGATTTTTCTTCTTGTTCAAAAGTTGGGTCATATATAAAACTTCAATCTTCCATTAATGATACTTTTGCTCAAGCAACTGGTCCTTCAAAAGGCATACCTGTTTGCATAAGTGCTATACTAGCTCATGTAATTCCCCAAAAACCTAGCTCAGCTGAGTCTCAGTTAGCTGATAATACTGTTGCAATGATTTGAGTATCATTTACTATTCCTTTTGGAAACATTGGTCTGATTGGTCTATCAATCATTCTAGAAGTAAGAGTAGCTGTTTCGCTTGGTCTTCCCTCTCTTTTCATAAATCTATTACCACCTATTTTTCATGTAGCATAATATTTTTCTACAAAATCAACTACTAAAGGAAAAAAATCAGCTTCTTCATTCACTCCTGTTTCCTTAACTCAAGCTGTAACAAATAATACATTTCCATGTGTATCACTCATAGTAACAGATCCCTGTGCCATCATTCACATTTTTCCTGTTTCAAATGTAACTTCTTTATCAGCTACTTTATACGTTTTTTTAAGTGGTTTAATATCCACTGCTGTTCTATCTGATAATCCTATCATAACAAAAAATTAATATATAAAATATAATAATTCCTAGGATAAATAATGAAATAATTAAATCTTTTATATTCCCCCTCCGGCGTGCTGAGGGGGGTTAGGGGGTGGTCTATAAAAAACTTAAGCATTTCATCATTTATTTAATCCTAAAAAATATTAAACTGCATTATATTCAAGTTTTAAAAAAACACAAAAAAAAGTGCTT
>CAYFPB010000133.1:0-3213 GCA_964344895.1 uncultured Candidatus Peribacteria bacterium
CCCGGACATTTCTATTTTAAAATAACAACTTTTTATCTATTTCCTATGTAATTGATTTGGATATTTTTTTATTAGCATTAGTACTTGCTTTAATTATTTAAGATATATTTTTAGCAAGTAAAAAATAAAAGAAACTGCATTTATGCAGTTTCTTTGTATTCAAAAGTGTATCTTGGATTTAATTTTAATAATTTTATTATATCATTGTCAATTAACCAATCTCATTTTATTTTAGAATTTTCAGATACAATATGTAAAGAATTGTTATTTATATTAAAATTTACTTTTTCTGTAGATTTAGTTCCAAAAGCCTCAGCTATTAAATATTTTAAAACTTCTTGTTTGTCTTCATCTGAAAGGTTTCAAATTTCTTGTTCTAATTGTTCTTTATTTATTTTACCTTCTTCTCAAAATATTTCTTCTAGAGGATTATCCGCAAATGCTGTATTAATTCAAATATATCAAGCAGTTCATAATATAGCTAATACTCTTAACCTTGGTTTTTTTATATGTTTAGTTTTTTCAACAGCTTGTTTAATTACTCAAGAAAAAGATTTTCAGTTATTTATAGCTTTTCACAGAGAATATACTCATTCAGCAGTTCCTCTTCATATAGAATAAATATCTTTTATAGGTTTTATCATATATCATGCTCAAGCTCTAGCTCCTCAAGAAAGTAACTCTTTTGATAAAAATATTCAATCTAATGTAAGCAGAGCTCAGGCAATTCAAGCTTCAACAGCATTGATAGATGCAATTTCTCAATCCTTAAAACTAAAACCACTATCTCTTACAATCATAATAGGTCATAGTATAGGAAATAGATACCACATTTGTTTTTGTAATTCTTCAAAAAATGGTTTTTCAGAATTAGCACTAATTCATGCTACAGCAATTATAGGTAGTTTATCAAGAGTTCACTTAACTATATCAGGGAATTTATTTGCTAATATATTCCAATTACTTATTCATTTTTTAGCATCATCTATAGATTCAAAATGTAAAACCATTCTGTCTCATAATCTAGAAACTTCTCAGATAGACATAAGTTCTCTTAATTTTCAGATTCACTTATTAAGAAAACCTCATTCAAACATTTTTCTTTGAGCACTAGACAATGTCTCAATTTTTTTATTTAACTTAAATAAGTCTGCTTCAGCTCAAAATCATAGTGCTGATTTTGCAGATTCTTTTGAAAAGAAATCTGTAATTTTTATACTTGATTTATTTTTAAACTCTTTTACAAATTCTGAGAAAGCTAAATCTTTATTAGGAATATCTTTAATTCATATACTTTGTAAGGCAGGTATTGCTTTACTAGTTTTTCATTCAGATTCTGATAGTATTTTTAGTATTTGATAGTTTTGTTTAAGTTTATTTATATTATTATTAGCTTCTCTAAGAATATTAGTTCATTCTTTATAATTATCAGGAGATAATCATTTTGCAATTTTTTCAAAATTATTAATTTGGTTTGTATAATTATTATTCCAAGATGCATTTAATAAGTCTGTGGTTTTTACTTGA
The DNA here is from genome assembly GCA_964344895.1 of uncultured Candidatus Peribacteria bacterium. Classification (GTDB taxonomy): domain Bacteria; phylum Patescibacteriota; class Gracilibacteria; order BD1-5; family UBA6164; genus UBA6164. The sequence continues at coordinate 1,528 of CAYFPB010000133.1, forward strand.
GTTTTAGTTAATGATTCTATTCATATCCTTGAAAGAGTTCAAGATATATTTCATATTATACTTAAAAACAATCATCATTTTCTATATAATAATCATACAAGTAAAGCCTTTTCTTCATCATTTAAGTTTTCTATGTTTTTATTGAAAGTATCTAAATTTATAACTTTATTAATTCATATACTACCAGCAGTTATTTTTACTACATCAGCTCAAGATTCTATAAAATCTAATCATATAGCAGATAATGGAAGTATTTCTTTTGATATTAATCATATTAATAATGATGTAGAATTAATCATAGCTTCAAAACTTGGTCAAAATAAGTTTTTCATCCTTACTTCTTGTTTATTACTTATTTCAATAAATTCTCAAATACTTTCATCACTTAGGGTAGTATTATTTTTTATAAGTTCTTCAAGCTCCTTTTGTTTTCATTCTCATAGATCAATTCAGTATTCTTGTTTTATTTCATTTTGAATGGATGTTTTAATTTTACCTTGTAAGTCTAGTTTTATTTTATCTATCTGTTCTTGAGCTAAAAAATCTTTAAATATATTTGGTGCTATTTGATTTATATCTTTAAAAGTAATTTCTCAGCTTTCTAATTTTATTGCTAATTGTTTGATTTGCTCTTCACTTAAATTATCTAATGATGATTGTAGTTTAGTTTGATTTTCTTCAGTAAGTGTATCTCAGAAGTTATTTGTAATATAATCATTTACTTGTTTCTTTGTTTCTTTAACCTGTTCAGTACTTAAAGCCTCTTTAACTCCATCCTTAACCTCCTCAGCTTTTTTACCAACACCAAAAAGTCACTTAATAAAATCACCAAAAGATCTAAGCATTTTAAATATCCATCCAATCACTGGAATTTTTTCGATTCTTTCCATTGTCCATTTAGATCATAGCTCTTCAGCTTCTTTTTTTATTTTTTGTACTGTTTCATTGTCTCAAACTTTTTTTCCTATTTCACTTGCGGCTTCAATAGCATTATCAACGTTTGTTTCTAGTGATTCTCAAGCCCTTTCAGCTATCTCTTTAGCTTTAATATTTTCATTATAAGTTTTTATAGGTCAACTGATTTCCATAGTACCACCAAACTGTTCTAAATGAAGTCTTGTTAAAAGAGTAGTTGCTTCTTTAGTAGTGATATTTTTATTTTTTAATTTTTCTGCATGTTCTATTGTTAATAAAACATCTTTATATTTTTCTTTTAGTTCAGGACTTAAAATAGTTTCTTTAATTTCAGAAACTTTTATTTTTTCTTCAGCAGATTCAGTAAATGCTTCAACATTTGAACTAGGTCTATTAGCCATACTTATATTATTAATAATTATTTACTATTATTTTATCATATTTTGTATAAATATACAAAAAAAAGGAGGCTATAAGCCTCCAATTCTGGGTTCAAAGTAACATATCATAGTATTTTTTCCAAATCTAGGATAGTTTTTCCTTTAAACTCTTTAATTTCACTACCTGTTGAAATTGACCAACGTGTATTGGAACTATCCCATCTTTTGACAGGATATCCATTAAATTTTACATGTTGATTATTTTCAAAATACAGATAATTATCACTTCCAAGGTGAAGTCTAGTGTTAGACATAATCTTTACTCCTTTTGTTAATTAAAAACTATGTAATATTATTATGTCATATTTTTGGATAATATACAAAAAAACAC
>CAYFPB010000134.1:0-3161 GCA_964344895.1 uncultured Candidatus Peribacteria bacterium
AAAGGGACATTTCTACTTTAACTGAAATAGGGACATTTTAACTTAACGTTGACAAAAATTTTAACTTGATTTAATTATTTTTTTTATATAATGCTTTTTGTTTTTGTAATTATAATTATAAAAAAGGAGAAGGTTATGAAAATATTTGTACCAGTTATGTCTACTGCTATATTTGTTTCTCTAGTATTTGCTATATATTGTTCTTTGAATTATTAGTGAGTATAAGAAATAATAAAAAAACAGTCTTTTGAAGACTGTTTTTTACTGTTTAATTAGAAATAAAGAGATAGCTAGAAAAATATACCATGAATTTATTGAATGAACTAGTATAAGTATTACTCCTGATATATTAGCCGGTATGCTTCAAAGAAAAACAGATATCAATTTTTATAATACAGTTCATACACTTGCTCCAAATTTACCTGTTTATGAATTAAAACACTCTCTATCATGAAGTATAAAATTTTTCTCAAAACAAGCTGATAAATCTATAGATTTATCAGTATAAAAAAAAAGAAATTCTTAAGAATTTCTTTTTTTGTTATCTAACCCAAAGATTAGTTCAAGGATTTGATGTATTACTACTTATAGAAGAATTGTACCATTGACTACATTCATTATTAGAATAAGCTGAGTTATAACAAGGATATATATAATCAGAACCACTCATACTCCATCCATTATTTCACCACCCACTTTTCCGTCTCTCTAATCAATACCAAAAATCACCTCATCATGCATATGTTCATACATTATTAACATCAACTGACCAGTCTGTACAGCTTCATGAAGCTACAATTGATGCATTAAAAACACAATCAGCAGCCCAAAAATATTTATTTACAAAATCATCATAATTAATTCTATATCAGTTTTCTGTTGAAAGTGTAGATGATTTTATAGAGTTTATAATAGAATCTGATAGTTTCCAATGTCATTGAGTACTACTTGATAACGGATTAGTTCAAACAGCACTACTTGTATGTAATCATCAATTATTATTCTCTCAAACTAGAGTCCAACCTCCTCAGTCAGTTGTCATATCACAGTATACATCAAATGATGTTCAATCTACACTAGGGTCAATTGTATATACTCAATCTGTAGCTGATGGATTATTTGTTAGAATATCTAGGCATGATGAGCCTGTTGTTTGAACTTGTCATTCAGGATTAGTCATGTTACAATATGTATCTACTCATTCTATTAAATATCTACCACTTAGACTATATCAAGCATTATTATGTTCTGTACAACTAGCTTTTGAATCTAGGTAAGTAAAATCAGTTCATCTTACAAGAAAATATCTTTCTTGGTAAGTGTGAAGTATTCAACCTCATATATCACCTCATCACCATTTTTGTCTCAATTTTTCAGGTAAAAAACAGTTTACATCACAATTATCTCATCATACTACAAGTACATCTACTTGTTCATCAGTAGTTGTATCATCCCAAAAAGTTCTTAAGTTTTCAGTCCTATAACTTATCCAACTAGATCAGTTGTGGTATTCTAAATATCTATCTGTAGAAGTTTTGTAAGCATCTCAGTATAAGTTTACTATTTGTGTTGATGGATGAAGTTCTGAAACAATAGTTTTAAGTGATTGTAATTGAGTACTTGATAGTGTAGCTCAACTACTAGAATAGTTTAGAGTATATTCTGTATTATTACTCATTCCTCAAGCATTTTTTACAAACTCTCAATCTCAGGCACATACTTTTGTATTATCTATATAATTTATTTTACTTGCAGCTAATATAGTTCTAGTATTAGTCTTACTATTATTATCAATCCAGTCACCATCACAATCTCAATTATCATCATATGTTATTCAAAGATAATGATCATTGTTTGTTCAATGTGATATTTTCATTTTAGTCCATCATCAGTTATCTGTAGTCATGTCACAATATACTATAAAAGCTGGATTTTCATCAGGTTGTATAAAATAATATCAGTCAATATCACTTGCTACATAATTAGATTTAGGATATTTGTATTCTAAACAGCTACTTGCAAATGTTCAATCTGGATATTTATATCACTCAATTCCTGAATCAGAAGTTTCAAGTACTGGAGCTCATGATGTACTACTATCTGAACTACTTACTGTAGTACTTGATTGTACACTAAGCTTTTTTCATGTAATCATTGCACTATTTATTTTTGTATTAATAAAAGATATTCAAGCATTTTCAGTTGCTTCATCATCAGTTATATCAACATTTACAAGTTGTCTAATTCAATCTCTATGTGCTATTTCTGTATCCTTATAAGCTAATTGTAGTTTTTCTACCATAGCTTTCCTTACAGCTTTTGCTTCAGTAGTATCAGCATTTAGTTCTGAACCATCTCAGCTATATACTAGAATATCAGCTCAAGAATTAACTAAATTTAGACTTGAACCTTCTCACAAGCTTTTATACTTAGTTGTTTTATAGCTTGGTGGTAGGTTTCTGTATCAGTTAAATACAAGTTTGTTTTGGTTTAGACATTCTTCTAAGCTAAATCAATCAGCACAAATTATACTAGGTACTGATAGTAGATAAATTTTGTTTCACTTTATTACTTTTAATACACTTCAATTATAACTTCAAGCTACTTTTGCTTTTGCTAGAGTATCTCAAGCACTTGTAGTATTAGTAGTAGATAAGGCAAAATCATCACTTTCAAGGATTCATCCTATTTGGTATTCTTTTCTACTATTTGTAACACTATATGTATACTCACTATCTGTTACAGGATCAACAGGTATTCTGTCCAATTTTTCTACATTTCTAAAAGTTTGTTCTCAAAAAGTACCTTGGTGCCAAGCTGCTATTGTTCCACTATAAGTCATATCTGTAATTGAACTAGGGTCAGGATATTTCCCTGCTTCTATTTGATATAATTCTAAAGATGTTTTTATTCTAGATATATCTGATATACGAGCAGAGTCTCTAGCTGCCTTAGAATATCATTGTAAACTCATAAAAGCAATAGTTCATAATATTGCTAATATAGTGATTACTACTATTAGTTCTAACAATGTAAAACCATAATTTTTATTTGTATTATATAGCATAGTTATAAAGTTATATTTTAATTAATAATAATATAATTATTTTTGGGTAAATAAATAGTTTTGTGTATCTGGAATTTTTAACTACAAGAAAATA
>CAYFPB010000135.1:0-3129 GCA_964344895.1 uncultured Candidatus Peribacteria bacterium
AAACCGGACATTTCTATTTTGAAAAATACCCGGACATTTCTATTTTAAAATAACAGCAAGAAAAAACAATGTTTTATATTTTAAAAACATTGTTATGATTTCATATTGATGTTAATGTAATTATTTTATTTTTCTGATCTTTATCATATATTAACAATATATCAGGACATAAATGTAATTCTCTTAAAGGTTTTAGATTTCAAGATAGTTCATGATCTAAAAATCTTTTTGGTATATTTTCTCATGATAATAGATAATCTACTACTTGAGATAATTTTGATAAAACATTTATATTGTGCTTATATTTTTTTATTTTTTTCTTAAATAATCATGACTTTTTAATCTCATACATAGTAAATATCTTAATCTAATAAATTTTCCATAAATTCTTTCTTTGTTTTATATCATTTTCAAGTTTTTTTTGTTTGATTTACATCATTTTTTATATATTCAGCTATAGGTTCAGCTACAATATTTGTATCATCATCATATTCAAGCATTAAATATACTGCTTTCGGTTCTTTTTTTATTTTTTCCAAAGGTTCAATAACTCAATTTGAATATTTAGCTGGAATTGAAATAGTAGACATAGTTTAGATGTTATTTATTATAATATACTTTTTCAGTATAATTAATTTAATTTTTTATGCAAGAAAAAACTAATACAAATTTTTGTATTAGTTTTTTAAAGATTATTTAGCCCATGCTGTTGTATAGTATCAATTTCAATTGTATGAATATCAATCATGGTATGTACTATTACATCAACTTCCATCAGAATTATAACATGTCCATGTTATCCATCAAGTTGAAGGTGTTAGCTGTGTTTTTAAAGTTCATATAGAAGTAGCTGTTGGTTCAGTTGTAAACCAAGTCGTTCATACTCATGTACTACATCAGGAATCTGTATTTTTAATATAATTTACGCCATCCTCAGATACTCTATGATTATTACATAATACTGTTGAACCAGGCCACTGATTTGTAGTAGTATTTTTGTAAAATATAGTTTTTAATTCTTGGGAGTTATCTTCTGTATTGTATATAAATCTAGTTCAATTATTAGCTGAAAGAGCTTGCCAAGCTGAGTCACTTAGTTTTCAAACAATTCATTGATCAGGAGATAGTACACTTCAAATAGCTGATGTGACACTTAATTTAGGATTATTATATCACTTATTTACTCATACAAGAGTCCATCCTCAACCATCTCTAGTCATATCACAATAAGCCTTAAATCATGATCAATTAGATTCTGGATCTATTTTATACCATCAATCATTATTTCTTCAAAGATTTTTATGTTCTAAACATGAGCTTGTCATACTTAACCCCGTATAATTATCTACTGTTATAGTTTTTACATATAACTCAGTAGCTTTAGCACTACTTTCCCGAGCTCATGGAACTGGTCATCCATTTCAATCTGTTGCATAATTCATAAAATTACCTCACCATGTTTTTCATCATGGTTGCCGTCAATATTTACAAAAATTTCAACCTAACCGTACCCGATCATATGTACTAGCATTATCTCATGGATAAGTTGAATTATCCATTATAGTCATATATTCGGCATTTCATTTACATTTATAACTTCATGATGAATACATTGATTGAGTAAAATTTTGAGCTAGTCAATTTAATTCTCTATAATAAGTTCAAGAGCTAATTTTTATCATAAGCTTAACTGCTCACATACCTTCTCTATTTGGATTAAAACAATCAAGAGTTGAGTTGTTTATATGTGTTCATTTCCAACAATTAAGAGCATCTGCATCTGAGTAATTTCATTTTATATTAGCATACCTAGTCCATCATCCTCAGTCTGTAGTCATGTCACAATATACTTCAAATCATACTCAGTTATTTTGTGGATCTATAGTATATGTTCAACTTTGAGCTGTACTATCAGTTGCTTTAATTGATGAACACGAAGAATTATCAATAGTAATTTCTTCACAAATATTTCAATTAAGTTTAAATCAATTACCACATGTAATAGATCCAGCTATTTCATTAGTTCAAGCTATATTTCAATCATTACAAGTAAAGTCTTTAGTGTAATTTTGTGAACCTCAAGTTACATTTACAGATTTTGATATTGTACTTGTTTTTCAGTGTAATAAAGCTGGAATAGTATAATTATTAATTGTTTGCTCAGCACAGTCACTCATAACTGGTCAAACTGATAATCAATAATTAGAAGTAAAAGAATTTAGACTTGATTCATCAAGTTTTTTATCAAGTAATATAAATGTTTTTAAGTCTCATATAAATGAGTCATATAATGGTCAAATACTTGAACCATCTTGATAGTGTCTTCATCACCAAGTAACAGGTTCATTATCATAAGTATTAAATCTAATATTATAATCAACTGTATTAGTTGTAACTCAATTAAGAGAGATTAAAATTTGTTGAGCTGAACTATCATAACTAAAACCTAAAGTTTGATTTCAAGTAGCTGTTCATATATCATAATCAGAAGTAGATGTTCAATGATGAACATTTAGTTTTATAAGTCAATTATCTATTCTAATAGAAAAACCACTTACTTCACTTGCTGCTCATCAACCATAAGCAAATCAAACTATAGTTTGAAGAATATTAGGGTCATCAGTAGTAAAGTCTGTTAGCATTGTAAAATCCTTAGAAGTTAGACTTGAAGCGGCCTGACTATGTGACATAATATTTATTGCAGTATTATCATTTGCTACACTATAGCTATTCTTGTTTACATTTGCAACAGGAGTTCTAGAGTTAGTTTCAGTTGTAGTAACATGTAAAATAGTATTAACTTCTGGTAAATCATTACTAATAGTAGTTGGATTTGTAGTAGAAGTTACTTCACTAGAAACACTTAATTTTTTACCTGTAATCATTCCACTATTTACCTTTGTATTTATAAATGATATTCATGCATTTTCAACAGCATCAGCATCAGTTGTATCTACATTTACTAGTTGCCTTATACCATCTCTACTTGCTATTTTTGTATCACTATAAGCAGCTTGTAATTTTTCTACCATTGCCTTTCTTACTGCCTTACCTTCATCTGTATCTGCATTTAATTCTGATCCATCTCAACTATATAGCAATATATCAGCTCATGATTTAACTAAATTA
>CAYFPB010000136.1:0-3100 GCA_964344895.1 uncultured Candidatus Peribacteria bacterium
TCATTCAAACTCAATCCTTACCGTATAATTATCTATAGTTATGTTAGGATTTTCTCATATATTTTTTTCAACTAACTGTATTATAAAATACCTAATCTTTTCAGTCTCATTAGACTCAATTATTTTATCTACCTTAAGCTTTGTAGAATCATCCAGTTTTCCTCAAACATCTGATTGTTGCTCGATATTTTCTTGTAATTTTTCCATAATATTTTATAATGTATATAAATAATAAGTATTTATATATTGCTATATATTATATTTTTGTCAAGAAAAAAGTATAGAAAAATTTTTCTATACTTTTTTAATATTCAAATTCATCATCTATATCTAAAGTCATTAGTAAAGTTTCTTTTATGTGATCTTTAGTTTTTTTATCTTTAATTTCTCAGATTTTTTTTATAAACCTAGTTTTATCTACTGTTCTTATTTGAAATGTCAGTATTGTTGATTTTGTTGTTAATCATATTTCTTCATAATTGTTAATAAGAACTTTAAACTTTCAATTCTTTTTTTTCTTTCAAGTAATAGGTAAGACTATTGTAGTATTTTGATTTAGAAAAAATAGATTATTTTGAATTACTATACAAGGTCTAATTCAAGATTGTTCTGATCATTTAATTGGTTCTAAATTAACTAACCATATCTCATACTTTTTTATATTATTTTTCATCATCTATTTTTTTTAAATTTTTATTATACTCTTCCATTCATGCTTCAGCTAACCATAAACATTCTTCTTGTAAATCTCTATCAATAGCTAGCTCTTTTGATTCAGCAATTATTTGTTGCCTCAGTCTTTCTTTTCTTTTAGCTTTCAAACTCATTTCAACTACTTCTTTTTGAGTAATTCATTCTTCCTTTGCAAGCTTTTTTATAAAATCTACTAATTTTGGATCTAGATTTAATGTAATTGGTGTCATATAAATTATATTTAAATTTTAACAATATAAATTATATTGTTATTTTATATTTTGTAAAGAAAAAAGTATAGAAAAAATTTCTATACTTTTTTATCTAACATAAGTAGCATGTATTGTTGAATTTTCATATCAACATCAGATTCATTCTCAGTATGTACTTCATTCATTAGATCCATGTCAGTAACATGTTCAATTATCTCAATTACTTACTGATGCTCATCAAATAGTACATTGATTATCATTTCATCATGATTTTGCATAGTTTCTATCCAATACTATAGAATTAGTTAACTCTGAATAATCACTATTACCACTTAATTGTACTCTATTTCATGTAGGTTCATGATGAGTTTTCCAATTAGAATTAGTAACATTCCATTTTACATTTGTTAACTTAGAAGATACTCAAGTAGAATGAATTCTTCAATTTGTAAAAGTCATATTATTAATTATTGATCATATTAAATAATCACTGTTAGGAGAAGGATTTCAATTATATCAACTACTGTCTATTCTATAGTTTGTAGAACATTTAGATGATCATTTTGGAAATGTTGTATCATTTGAATTATTACTAGCTACCAAAGTCCATCCACCTCAATCAGTTGTCATATCACAATATACTTTTGCTGACAAACTAACTCAACTAGGTTTTATCCAATAAGTTCCATCTCACCTATTTCATCAATTATCTAGTATATCTTTACATGATAATCATGGCTTATTTGATACTTCTCAATACTTATATGCACTTGCTATTTCTTACCATTGTCATTTCATACATATACTAACTACATCATTAGTAGTATCATAATACATTACTCCAGGTGTTGAGGTAGTACATGTTGAGGATGATTTTATATAATTGGTATCTAATCATAGCAACTTATCATTTACACTTTGATACCAACCAGCTCAGATACTGTCTCAACTATTTATTGTTTGTGAAGTAACTGTTATTATATTAGCAGCATACACTACTCAAAATAAAGTCCCTCAAAACACCAAAGCAGAAACAAATGATTTTTTTATTAAATCTTTCATAGTTTTTTAAATATAATATTATTATCTAACATAAACCATACAATGATTACTCCGTCAATTATGACTATCATAACAACCATTTTGAGTATCTGACCATCCTAAATGTATCCAATTTGAATCAAGATTTCAGTGATTATTATGAGCTAAATTTTGAGAAGTAACTGATCATCTCATATGTGAATTTACTTGATAAGAAGCTGTCCAGTTTAATCAATTATCTGAGCTAGCTTGTAAACTATATGTTCTTGCTGAGTCTGCATTTGAATATTCTGATAAACTAATAAATTTATACCAGTGCTTAACACTTGGTCAATCTACTCTTTGTATTCACTCTCATGTAGATAATAATGTTTTAATAATTGAGTCACTATATTTTCAATAGTTAGTACTAGATAATACTCATGGAGCTTTATCAGAAGTACATTTAGAACTATTATCACAAGCAAAACTAGTAAGGTGATTTCTTGAGCTTGGTGAAACTGATATTACAGCTGTCCATCCTCCTCATGCTGTTGTCATATCACAGTATACTTGAAATCATGTTCAATCCTCTAATGGATCTATAGTATAAGTTCCGTCTCATACTGATTTTCAATTATCTAATATATCTTTACATGACTTAATTGCAGGCTTTCTTACTAATTCAACCCATTCTCAATCCATACAAACACTCATTATATGATTTGTTGTATCATAATTCATTACTCATGGTGTTGAAGTAGTACATGTAGTTGATAATTGTACACCTCATCATGTTGAAGAAGTTAAATATCCTTTTGCATCTATTTCTGTTTTTGTATATAATTCCGTCTTTGTATAAACATCACTACTATTAGCTTTTCAATTTACTAGTGAAACTAACTCATTCCATTTAAGTGCTGTTAGTGTATCTCCATCACTAGCTGTTAATCCTGACCAGGCTATAAGTATTCAGTATGTAGATAATACTGAAATAATCACTGATAGTACTACATTTAGTACTCTTCTTTTTTGTAATTTTGTCATAATAAAAATAGTTTAGTATATAAATTGCTATTAATACTATATCAATATATTTATTTTTTCAGAATAGTCAAAAAAAATTGGTCATTTTCTTTCCAGCGTGAAAAATTAACAAAAAATAATACTTAGTT
>CAYFPB010000137.1:0-3014 GCA_964344895.1 uncultured Candidatus Peribacteria bacterium
AGTATTAGAAAAATACAATAAATAAAAAAAAGAGTCTTAAAAAGACTCTTTTTACTTGCAATTAATAATAAAGATAATATAATAGTAATAGAAACTATATAAAAATAAATTTATTTTTATAGTTTTTTGTTTAATTTAAGATAAAAAAAATGGATAAAAATGAAATATTAGATTTTTTTAAAGATTTAATAGTAATAGTGGTAATAGTTCTTGTGATTAGAACATTTTTAGCAATGCCATTTCAAATAAGCTGACAATCGATGTACTCTTCATACTATGATAAAGAATTTATAATAGTGGATAGACTATCATATTATCTATGAGATCCTGATAGAGGAGATGTAGTTGTATTTAAACCACATATAAGCAAAGATAGAGTATATTTTTTAAAGAGAATATTATGAGTTCCATGAGATAAAATAAAAATAGAAAATGGGGAAGTATATCTATGGAAAAAATGAGATTTTGGTTATAAAATGCTGGATGAAACATATTTAAATGAAGAAAATAGATGATATACTTATGTAAACTGAAGTAAAGAAAAATTTGAATATGCTTTAAAAGAAAATGATTACTTTGTACTTTGAGATAATAGAAATCATTCTACTGATTCTAGAGAGTGTTTTTCTAGCTGTAGTATGTCTTGAAACTCAAATTTTATTTGAAAAGCAGACATAACATGAAGACTATTTTTAGATCTATGATACTTTAATTTCAAAGCATTTGATTTCATTCAACCAAGACTTTGAATAGATACTAAACCAAGATTTTTTGATACAGTAAGTACTTATGAGTATTAAAATACTATGGTAAGATGGGAGATTTTTTTATAAAAAGAAGATATAGATATGAATAGATTTTATTTGATAGATAAGCCTATTGGTGTTTCAAGTTTTGATGTAATAAGGAACTTGAGAAAAAAACTAAATACTAGAAAAATGTGACACACATGAACACTAGACCCTCTGGCAACAGGAGGTCTTTTAATTGCTGTTTGAAATTATACAAAACTAATACCATATTTTGAAAAAGATAGAAAAACATATGAGTTTAAACTAAATCTAGACTGAGAAACTGATTCTTATGATTTAGCTGAAGAAGTAAGATATATCAGTAAAGAATTTCAAGAAAAATACAAAAAAGAATTAACTATAGAAAAAATAAAACAAATACTAAAAGATAGATTTAGTTGAAAAATAACTCAAGTACCACCAAAATACTCAGCATTAAAAATTGATTGAAAAAAGGCTTGTGATTTAGTGAGGGAATGAAAGGATGTTGAGATAAAAAGTAGGGAAGTAGAGATTTTTGATATAGAAGTACTTGGATATAATTACCCAGAATTACATTTAAAAGCAGAAGTTTCAGCAGGTACATATATTAGAAGTATAGCCTCAGACTTATGAGAGATTATTTGAACTGGATGATATGTTACTTTTCTAAGAAGAACAAAAATCTGATCACTGGATATTTGATTAAGTACTGACTTAGAAGACTTTCAAGAGGATAGTTTTTTAGATATAAAAGATCTATTTAAAAACAAAGAATTTATAACTATTCAAGACGAAATATTAGAAAAATTAAACAACTGAATCAAAGTATCTTGAGATTTTCAATATAAAATATGAACTGATTTATTTGTTTACAGTGATAACAAAGTTACAAATATCATAGAATATGATGGAAAAATACTTATTCCAAAGAAGAGAATATAACCTATTTAAAGCCATTTTTGACTATTTTTTAAAAAAAGTCAAAAAAAAACTTGCTTTTTAAAATTTTTTTTATAAAATACACAAGCTTTAAAGGCAAAAATGGGTTATTAGCTCAGTTGGTAGAGCAGCTCCCTTTTAAGGAGAAGGTCCTGGGTTCGAGCCCCGGATGACCCACCATTTTTTTTTACACAAATTTTGATACAAATTAAAAGGGTGTTTAATGGCTACATTAAGCACTTTTTTATTGTCTAAAATTAAGTTCTCAACTATTGTAAAAAGGGTATTATTAAGTTGAGAACTTTTTAATTCTTTCCCTTTGTTATCAAGTTTTTCTAAAATCTTTATATAATCAATGGTTTTATTGGTAGCATTTATATATTTTTCAGTATCATTTAAAGAGTTTATTATTTCATTAATGTTTTCAATTTCTTCATTAATTTTATTAGTAGAAATTTCAAAAATTTCTTTAGATATATTATTTTCAATAAAGCTATTAGTTATTTCTAATTGTTTATTTTTCAGAGTACTCAATTTTAGATTATTAGACTTTATAATATCATTTTTATTTTTTAGAGTATTATTTAATTCCTTTAATAATTTATTTTCTATTTTATTCCTTATATCTTTAGGAGGGATGATACTATATATTATATTATTAAAATCTTTTTCTAGACTTCAAATATTTATATATTTTTGATTACATTTACTTTTAAATGTATTATTAATATGTTTTGGACATCTAAGGTATAAAATTCATTTTTTATCATCTCTGCATAAATTTCTACCACACTTACATTTAAATATTTTTGGATAAGTTATATTTTTTATTTTTGTTTTTATAGATCTTTCTGTTTTTATCTTATTGCATAAGTAAAATAATTCATCAGAAATAATAGGTATAACATATTTTAAATCATATATCTCTGTATAAGTTCAAGCTTTTTCATATCACCAAAATATATATTCTTCATTTGATAATTTCCATACTTTTTTTATTTTACTTATATATATATAATTTTCTAATACTCTTTCTAGTTTTGGAAGATTTTGAATATTAAAGTCTTTTTTTAATATTTTTGTTATTTCTCTTATTCAATAAATTCAATATGAATATATTTTAAAAAATTCTTGAACTATTTTAGCTTTATTATTTGGTATAAATTTTCAATTTATATTATCATATCAAAAAGGAATATATCATCAAGGATTACCTCACAACTGTAATTTTTTTCTTATTCATAGTTTTACTCTAAAAGATAGTTCTTCAGAATATAATATAGCTCTATTTTGCATATCCCT
>CAYFPB010000138.1:0-2963 GCA_964344895.1 uncultured Candidatus Peribacteria bacterium
AAACCGGACATTTCTATTTTGAAAAATACCCGGACATTTCTATTTTAAAATAACATATAAAGAATATATTGATGAAATTAGTTGATCTAAAGAAAGTAGACCTAACTTAGATTTATTAATGAATGATGTAAATAAAAGAAAAATAGACTGAGTATTAGTTTTTAGATTTGATAGATTTTCAAGGTCAACAAAACAACTTATTAACACTTTAGAATTATTTAACTCCCTATGAGTAGATTTCATTTCATATAATGAAAACATAGATACCTCAACTCCAGCTTGAAAAGTTTTATTTACAATGATATGAGCTTTTGCAGAGTTTGAAAGAAGTATTATTAAAGAAAGAGTTAAATCATGACTTGAAAAAGCAAAAAAGAAATGAGTAAAACTATGAAGACCAAAAGTTTATTGAAATACAAATGAAATTATTAAACTAAAAAATACTTGACTTTCTTTTAGAGAAATAGCAACTAAGCTATGACTAAAGAAATCAAATGTTTATAATATCTACAATTCTAGTGTCCAAAAAACCTAGTAAAAAATTGCTTGACAAAATGCCTTAAAATAAATAAACTTTTTAAAGTTTTATCTTGTCCAAAAATCAAATGATTTATGAACAAAAAAATAAACTTTTAATATATTGATATTTAGATATAATAAATTTACTCTTATTACAAAAAAGAGAATTTTACAGAATATAGAAATAACCATTTTTGAAATATAAAATAGGATTTCTATGAACTGCTAAAATATGTCTAAGAAGACTTACCTTTCTAAAGAATGAATTGAAAGCCTTAAAATAGCTTTTAAAAGACTCAAAGCAGAAAGAATAAGAAGAAAAGAGTATTTTTAATTCATCTCTTCTTCTAAAAAAATATATTGGAAGTTACTTTTATTACTTTCAGTATATTTTTTTAATTTTTAAAATATGAATAAAAAATTTTTTATATATGTAAGAATATCAGATAAAGATTATGAAAACTCTATTGAAAACCAAAAAGATATATTAATAAAACTTGCTAAAAAAGATAATATAGATTTAGATAATTTAATAATTGTTGAAGAAATTAAATCATGAGCAAAATGAAAAGATAGAGAGTGATTTAATAAAATGATAAATACTTTAGAAAAAGATAAAAATAAATATAAATGATGTTTTGAAAATAGAAAGTACTGATGAATTTATTTTTTTAAAATAGATAGATTAGCAAGAAATGATGAATCATTTCAAATAATATTTGATTTATTGGAAAGTGGCTACACATTCAAATCAGCAACTGAAACAATAGAAAACACTCCAACATGAAGGCTACTTTTTAGAATGCTTTCATCATTTGCTATATTTGAAAGTGAAAAATTAAGTAATAGAGAAAGAATAGAACATATTCATAATATTACTTTACAAAATTTTAAAAAACTTTGATGAAAAACTGCTATTATTTGATATAAGTACACAGATAAAGGAAATATAAAAATTATTAATGAAGAAAAAGAAATAATATTAAAAATATATGAGTTATTTCTTTTACATAAAGAATCTAAAAAAACAATAACATATCAAGAAATATTTGAAATTATAGATGCTGAACTTAATTGAAAATTAAAAAAATTATTATTAAAAAAGAGTAAAGCACCTAATGGTGGTAATTTTGTAGAATCAATATTAAAAAATAAAAAAATGATTCAATATAACTGATATATTGAAAGATGATTAAAAGTAGATGATGAATTAATAAAAAATTATATAGATACTATAATGGAAAAAAATGAACATTACTTTGAATTATTATGATCTAATAAAATTTGAAATACTGTAAAATTTTCTTTTTTTTACCAAAATCTAATTATTGTAAATGATATACTATATAATAGGGTTCAAAATTATATAAATGAAAACAAATATAAAAATATAAATAAATCAAAAAAGACCTTTAATTGATTATTTGAGGATATACTATTTTTTAATAGATAATTGAAAAGAAGGAAAAGCAAAAGTTTATTGCAAAAAAAATAAAAAAACTTTCCATTATAGGAAAAATTTTGATTGAAAAAATTATGAAATTTCAGAAAAAAGAAATATAGAAGACAAAATAAAAGCTAGCTGAATAATTGATAAAATTTTATGAATTTCAAATGAAAGTATTGTTACAATTAAAAAAAATCTAGAACTATATACAAAAAAGTCTTCTTCTAACAAAATAAAAACCCTTAAAGCTCAAAAAAATCTATATAAATCATTTTTAGAAAGAAGTAAATTTTTACTTGATGAAGAGAATAAAAAAGAGGAAATTATTTTTCATAGTAAACAAGTAAATATTTATAATAAAAAACTTGATGCACTTGAAAATGAAATAAGATACATACAAAAATGAGATAATATTCTTGTAGAAGATTTTTTAAATTTATTTACAATTAAGAACTTTTTTTCTGAGGATGTTTATACAAAAAGAGATTTTTATTTAATAATGTTTGAAAAAATTACCTATAATAAAGAAAAACAGTTACAAATTATATTATATGATTACTTATATGATGTATGACTACCAAAAACAATAAATATATAGCTTATGTAAGAGTTAGCTCAAATGAACAAGCTGAAAGAAATATATCTATACCATCTCAAATTGAACAAATAAATAATTACTCAAAACAAAATAATTTAAAAATTAAAAAGATATATAAGGAAGAAAATAGTGCTTTTAAATGAAAAAGAAAAATTTTTAATATACTTTTAAATGATTTAAATAAAAAAAGTGATATCTGATGATTGATTATATTCAAATTTGATAGACTAAGTAGGAATTTAGATGATTTTATAAAAATAGATAAAATTATAAGAGAAAAAAATTTAGATCTCTTATCTGTAACTGAACCAATGCTTAATAGTTATTTATGAAGGTATTTAGTAAGGGATATGCAAAATAGAGCTATATTATATTCTGAAGAACTATCTTTTAGAGTAA
>CAYFPB010000139.1:0-2934 GCA_964344895.1 uncultured Candidatus Peribacteria bacterium
AAATATACCATAATTCTGTAAGATACATTGGTTTCTAACCCATTTTCTACTAAAAATAAATCTTTAAGTTATAATAATAAATTATTATAATATTAAAAAAATTTGAGCTAAAACTTGAATAATAATCATTTATAATATAATACCTATGATATATTATATAAATTTCGATAATAAAATATTAATATGGAAATTACAGAAAAAATAATTAAAAGTAATAAAAACTTTTTTATTACAGGTAAAGCATGAACAGGTAAAACTACATTTATAAAATTGTTTACAGAAAAATTACGTAAATCAAATGTAAACCATGTAATACTAGCTCCTACATGAGTAGCAGCTTTAAATGT
Organism: uncultured Candidatus Peribacteria bacterium; assembly: GCA_964344895.1. Lineage (GTDB taxonomy): Bacteria > Patescibacteriota > Gracilibacteria > BD1-5 > UBA6164 > UBA6164. The sequence continues at coordinate 348 of CAYFPB010000139.1, forward strand.
TTGAGGAGTAACTATACATTCTTTCTTTAAATTTGAACCTCAAATATTAGTACAAGAAGCTTGAAGATTATGAGAAAAAAATATTTGAGATTTGAGATATACTGATTTAAAATATATTATAATTGATGAAATTTCAATGGTTAGAGCTGATCTTTTAGACTGTATAGATATTTTTTTAAGAAAAGTTTCTAATCAAGCCAAAAGTTTTTGAGCTATTCAAATGATTTTTGTAGGTGATTTATACCAACTATCACCTATTGTGACAAAAAAAGAATATGATTTTTTTAAAAAATACCCTTCATCATATTTTTTCTCTTCAGATGTATTTTTAAGAGATAATTTTAAACTTGAATTATATGAATTAACTAAAGTATATAGACAAAAAAATATAGAATTTATTTCAATACTAAATAATATAAGAAAGTGAGAAGTTAATTATGAAGATATATCATTTATAAATAAATCATTGCATCATAAAAAAACTAACAATCACATAATATTAACTACTACAAATAAATCTCAAAAATCTATAAATACTGAAAATTTAAAAAAATTAAGTTGAAAAGAGTATGTATATAATATAATATTAGAATGAAAAGTAAATATAGATGATACAGCTCTAGAAAGTTCATTATATTTAAAACATTGAGCTAGAGTTATGTTTATTCAAAATGCTGATGACAAAACATATGTTAATTGAACTCTATGAACTATTATTGATTTAAATAATAATCAAGTAACTATAAAAATAGATTCTTGAAATAAGATAACAATAAACAAAGAAACTTGAAAAGAGTTTGTTTATGAATATATTTATGATTTTCAAGAAAAAATTATAAGAAAAAGAATTAGAGGAAAAGTTTTACAGTTACCTATAAAACTTGCTTGGGCTATAACTATACATAAATCTCAATGAATTACTTATGATTATGTTTCAATTGATTTTTGATATAATTGATGTTTTGCAGATTGACAAGCTTATGTTGCTTTAAGTAGATGTAAAACTTTTAAGTGATTACATTTAGAAAGAGCTATGGATATATCTGATATAAAAACAAATAACAATATAAATAAGTTTTTAAACAATAATATAGATTCAAATAACCAACTAGATTATAAAAGTTTATGATTAGAGTTAGCTGATTATGAAAAAGAAATATATTTCAAGGAAAAATGAGGAATTGACTATTTTAATGTAGCTAAATCTATAATAAAAAAAATAAATTTAGAATGATGAAAAGCTTATATTGTATGATGATTTTGTAGAAATAGAATAATGTGACTTACAACAAAAACTGATATAGATATATCTACAGATTTTACTCCCCAGAATATTAGAAAACATTTCAATGTAGTAAATGATATATGAAAAGATTATGGTGTACTAGTAATTAAAGAGCATGATTTTATATATGAAATCACTACTTTTAGAGAAGATATTAATAGAAAGGCTGTTTTATTTAATAATAAGTTTAAAGATGATGCTAATAGAAGAGATTTTACTATAAATGCAGTTTACTTAGATCCTCTCAGAGATAATCAATACAAAATATTTAATAATTATATTTGAAAAAGCCAATATATTAGTTGAGAGAATATTTATAATTTTATTTCAAAAAATAAGCAGAATGGTATTAGTGATTTAAAAAATAAAATTATTAGATTTATATGAGATCCTATTGAACGTATAAAAGAAGATCCTATTAGATTATTAAGGTATATTAGATTTAAGTATTCTTTAAATTTAAAAGATAATAACTTAAAACAATATAATATAGTAAAACAAAATTTTTATTTATTAAAGCTAGTTCCTTTTGAAAGAATAAAAATAGAGCTTGAAAAGATTTTTATATCTGATTGAGTTGTAGATGCTGTTGTTTGCTTAAAAGATTTTTGATTTTTTGAATATTTTATTCCTGAAATTAATAATTTAGAGAATTGTCCTGGTTGACCTAAATATCATTTGGAATGAAATGTTTGGAAACATATTTTATTAATAATTGAAGAACTAAATAAAAATTTAATTAAAGATCCTGATATGTATTGGTTAGCTTTATTTCATGATGTTTGAAAACTTTCTACTTTTTCTCAAAAAAATAATTGAGATATTAATTATATATGACATGAAAAGTTATCTGAAGAAATATTTTTGTCTTATATAAAAAAATTAAGATTTACTACAAAACAAAAAGAGAAAATATCATGGATTATAAACAAACATTTACTTTTTTGAAGAGTTTTAGAAATGAAAAAAATAAAACTTAGAAAACTTTTTTTACATAAATACTGGAATTTTTTCTTTACTTTTTGTAGTGCTGATCATATGGGGAGGTTACCTAGAGATTTTGATTTAATAAAAAATATAAAAAATCAATATAATGACTTTATAAATATATATAATAATACCAATCTTTTAACTTGATCAGATATAATAAAAAAATATCCTAAACTTAAATGAGCTGAAATTTGAAAAAGGTTAGAAGAACTAAATAATGAAATTATATCAAATATATAACTGTATAAAATTATACAAAAAAAGAATATTAATAAATTTATTAATATTCTTTTTTTGTAACGACCTTTAAAA
>CAYFPB010000140.1:0-2933 GCA_964344895.1 uncultured Candidatus Peribacteria bacterium
AATTAGGTATAGAATTAAATGTTTTTGTTTTCAATTTTTCTCTATCTCTAGAAAATACATTTATAGTTGTAATTTTATTTCAAGATCAAACATGAGGAATTAAACTTCAAACATAATTACCTTCATATCTTACTCCTACAGCAAGAGATTCATTGAGATTATAATATAATTCATATTTAGATAATTTTAATTCATCAGCTAGTTTTGATATTAAGTTTTTTAATTCATTGAAATTAATAGGTTGCTCTGTTCATTCATCAACTGGTTCTTCCTCAACTAATTCCTCTTCAACCGGTTCCTCTTCAACCGGTTCTTCAATAGGAGGATTGTAAGCTGTATCTTCATCACTTGGTTCTTCTTCTTCAAATCATTCTTCATATTCAAAATCTTCATCTTCTTCAAAATCCTCATCTGAATTGCTTGGATCTTCAACAGGGTCTTGAACTATAGGTTCTTCAGTTATTAATTCTTGATCTTCTGGTAATTCAGGTAGTGTTTCTTGTTCTGGATAAGTATTTTTTATATAATTTATAACTTTTTCCATATTAACTTTGTTTCAAATAGGTTTCCCTGATTCATATGTTACAGAATCTGATTCATTTTTTAAAATATTTTCAATTTGATTAAAAGTTAAATCACTTTTATATGCTAACATAGCTGATACAAGACCTGTTACATGAGGAGCAGACATACTTGTTCAATCCATAGTTTTATAACTTCAATCATTATAAGTGGAATAAATAAACTCTCATGGCGCAGAAACATCTACAACAGATCAATAATTAGAGAAGCTAGACCTAGATCAAGTAGTATTTAAGGCTCCCACTGTGATAATATTATCACAATTAGCAGGAGAATATCATGATGCATCATTATTAGAATTTCAAGCAGAGGCAATACTATATGTACCTTTATTATATGCATAATCAATAGCATCACATATTGAATTATTACTACTAGTAGTAGGTCAACCAAGACTTAAATTCAGTACTCTAACATCTGTATCAGCAGCATATTTTATTCATTCTATCACCATTAAGTCAGTAGCAAATTTGCTTCAAGTAGTAGTAGGAGCAAAAACTTTTATAGGAACAATATTTGTATTTGAATTTACTCAATAAATACCTAATCAATTTACTACTGCTCAAATAGTTCAAGCTACATGTGTTCAGTGTCAATCTATATCTGATACATTTGATAATACAGATCAATTAAAGTTAGCTCAATTAATATCATCTATAAATCAATTTCCATCATCATCAATTCAATTTCATTTAATTTCATTTTCATTAACCCATATATTATCTTTTAAATCAGTATGATCTATATAAACTCATGTATCTACTACTCATACCTTAATTTTATTTTTTGTTGATAATTCTTCTTGAAATAAATCAGCTTTTATAGAATTAACACCTCAATTTAATCTCCACTTAACCTCTCAATCAAGATAATCTCAATCAAGTTTCATTATAATTGGCTTAACAACTTCTTCTCATAATAAATTAGATGGTATTTTTCTATCATCTAACCCAGAAAAAGATTCTATTCAAAATATAGAATTTTTATCTACAGTAACTTTTACTAAAGTCTTTCAATTTGATTTAAATAATGGTTTTATTTTTGTATTTTTATCAAATTGTTTTGTTGTTTTTTTAAATTTTTTTACACTATCTACTTTAACATACAGACTATATTTATCATCAGAAATAAATGTAGAGTTTAAAGCTTTTGAAGCAGCAAGGTTTTTTTCAAAATTACTTAATTTATCTTCTTCAGTTTTTGATATAATATCATTATAACTTGAATATGTATTTATACTATCATAAGTTTTTAATACAACTTTTTTTAATGTAGCTGCTTTTAATGCATTTAATTCAGTTTTTGAATCTACAGAGTTTATTTTTATATAATTTTTAGCAATTGTATTTTTGATTTGTCTAACTTTATCATCTGAAACTTCTATTCATTTTTCCTCAGCATTTTTTACAAAATCATTAATTTTAGATTTAGTTTCAAGTAAAAACTCTTTTGTTTTTCCTTATCACTATTTAAACTTGCATTGACACTTGGAATTAAATTAAATATAACAAGCAATAAACTAATTAATATATTTTTTTTCATATTAAGAGATTAAAAAAGTAAAATATTAAAGTGCTTCATCTGTATATTTTTTCTTTTCTTCTAGTTTCTTTTTTTCTTCTGCTGCTTTTTTTGCTTTTATTTCTATATCTTTTCTAATTGTAGTATCAGCTACTTGAAATACCCATCCTCTAGTAGCATTTGTATTAAAATCAGTAAATGGTTCTACTACTTTTTTTTCTATAGCATATTCTACTACTTGTTCTTGCCAATTTTTATTACTATCTGGATCCATTTTATAATCAAAACCTATTGCTTTTATAAGCATAGCTATTGTTTCAGATTTAGTTATTTTATCTTCAGGTCTAAATGTTTCATTTTTTGATATTAAATCATTATCAACAAGCACCTCTACATTTCTACAAGCCCATCAGTTTGGTTTTGTATCAGATAAATCTTTAAAGATATTATCACATTTTTCTTTTTTTTCTAATTTTGCTACTCATCTAGCTACCGCTGCTATTTCTTGTCTTAATACATGACTATCAAGTAAATATTTTTCTGGCTCTTTGCTACGATCATTTATTATTTTTTGTTTAGCTAAACTATTAGCTGATTCTAGTTCTGTTTTATTATCAACAACGGCTGTTGTCATAATAGTAATTCCTCAATCCCTAAGTCTATTATCAGTATTTTCTTGATCGTATATTGCATATGTGAATGCTCAAGAGATAGAGATTAAAGCTATTACTGAAATTATTTTATTAAACATAATATTTAAAGTTAAATTTTAAAGCAATTATAGTATATACAATTTTATTTTTTATGCAAGAAAAAACAATTGTAACTTT
>CAYFPB010000141.1:0-2878 GCA_964344895.1 uncultured Candidatus Peribacteria bacterium
AATAAATCAAATATAGCCAAAGCTATTTCTTGACTTATATTAGCTACCCAATTACAAGTATCAAATGCAATAGAAGTCCATACAAGTAGTAGATTTATTGATGAACAAATAGGCAGACTTGATAGAGATTCTTGAGATATGGATGAATTAAGAGAATATGTAGAAAAACATAGTCTGGATTCAAATATAAGATTTTTATGAGGACATATGAATATAGATAATCTAATATGATGATATGCAGACTGAAGATATGATTTAGAAAGTTACTGAATTAATGAAGTAGAACCAAACTATTATAATGTAAGGCTCAAATTTGTAAAAGATCGGAGATTACCTATACCTCATTATGAAAATATTCAAGTTTATAATAAATGAAGATACTTAGTTATTAAGCATTGAAGAAATATTGTAAAAACTAGATTTTCTTCTGGTTCAAAAAAAGTTAAAATCTGAGATATGTATTTAGAATTAGAATTAACTGATTTTAAAAGAAGAAAATCTAGAAAACATCACAGAAGACACCACTGGTAAAAAACTGAAACTGTTAAAGTTTCAGTTTTTTCTTTACAAAATCAGATTTTAATCTAAAATAAGAAAAATATTATTAAAAATACAATAATGAGTATTAGTGAAGAGTTAGAATCAGCTATAGATATAGTGGATTTGGTAAAAAGCTATGTTAGTTTGAAAAAGGCAGGTGTTAATTATAAAGCAGTATGCCCTTTTCCTGGTCATACAGAAAAAACTCCTAGCTTTGTAGTATCACCTTCAAAACAACTAGCTTACTGCTTTGGTTGTCATAGATGATGATGAGCAATAAAGTTTGTAATGGATGTAGAAAACTGTGAATTTAAAGATGCTATACAGATACTTGGTAACTATACTTGAATCAAAGTAAACGCTAATTTTAATCAAGAAAAATTTGAAGCTAAAAAAAGTCTTTATTCACTATTTAAAGATGCTACGGCCTATTATGTAGGTGCATTAAAAAAATATCCTGAAGTCAAAAAATATATATTTGATAGAGGTTTAAATGAACAAGTAGCAAAGGACTTTCATTTTGGTTATGCTGATAGTTGAGTAGAATTATATAATTACTTGAAGTGAAAGTGATATGAAGATGAAATGATAGAAAAATCTAATATCTTTGTTGACTTAAAAGCTAGAAAAGATAAGTTTATAAATAGACTAGTTTTTCCTATTCAAAATGCTAGATGAGATTTTGTTGCATTCACGGCTAGAACTATGTGAGATGCTATGCCAAAATATCTAAACTCACCTGCCTCAGACTTATATGATAAATCAAATATACTTTATGGTCTTTTCAATGCTAGAACAGCTATTACAAAAAATGACTTTATTATAATCACTGAAGGTCAAATGGATACAATTGCCCTTCAAGCTGCTGGTTTTAATAACACTGTAGCTGTATCTGGTTCAGCTTTAACAGATAAACATCTGACTTTAATTAAAAGGCTTACAAAAAAAGTATATCTTTGTTTTGATGGAGATGCTGCTTGAGATAAGGCTACAAAAGCTGCTTTAGAAAAAATGAAAAATACTGGTTTTGAAGTAAAGATTATCTCACTTCCTAGTTGAAAAGATCCTGATGATATAATTAATTCTTGAAAAGATTTCTCTGAATATATAAACTCTGCTTTAAGTCCTATTTGATACTATATAAAAAAATCTAGTTTTGATATAAATAGTATAGAGGAAAAGAAAAAACTTCTAAAAGAACTTCTTGAAATAATAAAATCTTATTCTGATAATATTGAAAAAGACTACTATCTAAAAGAGGTTTCTCGTCTATTGGACGTAAACCAAAATATAATTTATGATGCTTTCAATAGAATAAAGTTTACTACTAATACTAAAAAAGATAAAGAACTAGAAACAGAAAAAATTTCAAGTGAAGATATGGCTATTTGATTTTGTATTTTAAATCCTAGTAATATTGATTTTTTAAATACTCATATTTTATTCAAGGATTGACTTGGGAAGGATTTAAAAAATATTCTAGATAATTGAATTTCATATATTGACTCTCTTGAGATCAACAAAAAAGAAAAATACAAATGAATTTCTCTTCAAATAGAGGTAGAAAATACTCATTCTAACATAGAACACACAGAAGAAGAGCTTCATAAACTTGTTGCTTGAATAAATAGAGAGGTTTATAAAAGGCTTGTTACTACTCTCAAAAAAGAGATGAATGCTTGAAATAGTGAGGCTTTTGTTAAATATACTCATCTTGTGAGTGAGGCTAAAAAATTAGGGATAAAATAAAAATAACAATTCAAATTGAATTGTTATTTTTTTACTAGAAAAATTTTATTTTATTAATTAATCTTAATTTATCATTAACTTTTTCTTTATAAATAATATTTACTTTTATTTGTCATACACTTATTATTGTTGAAAATATATCTTTTCCTAAGGATTTTTTTCAAACTATAGTTTCTTTTAACTTATTTTCAATTCAATCAAATATTTCTTTTTTAAATCTTTTTGAATTATTTATATAATTTTCTCTAATCAAGTCTTCATAATACAATCATGTATCAGTAAAGGTTTTTAAATATTTATTTTTATAACTATCTATAAATTTCTCTATTATACATTCTGTTTGTTTACTAAATTTTACTCTAAACATATACAACTTCCTTACTTTCTATATTTTTACTTTTACTTTTTTGTTTTTTTGCTAACTCTATAATTAAATCATCAGCACTTTCTTTGATATAATTATCCAACCTAACATCTAATTCTTCCCTTGAATAATATATTTCTCCATCTATTATTTCTGTCATAATTTATTTTTTAACAACTAACTTAAATCATTATATTCATTATTTTTCCAATTGCAAATTTTTTA
>CAYFPB010000142.1:0-2657 GCA_964344895.1 uncultured Candidatus Peribacteria bacterium
AACTAAGTATTATTTTTTGTTAATTTTTCACGCTGGAAAGAAAATGACCTAAAAATTAAAATAATTATTAAAAATGATTATTTGTTTTTTATTTTCTTGCAAAAAAAATTATTTCTATATAATTTATATAAAGTAATTTATATATTTAAAAAATAACTATGCTACCAATTGAAAACATGAGTCTTATATCATATACTTGATATGTAGTTTATACAGTATTTATTTGATATATTACTTACAGAATACTTGAATTTATTTTTAAAACAGAAGTAAAATTTGTTGATAAAAAAACTGGTGAAGAGAAGTAAAGATAATATTAAAAGATAAAGTCCCTATTTTTTAGGGACTTTTTTTGTTTTTTAAAATTTTATATGATACAATTATTATAATTTATAGTATTAAATAAAATATAAATGAAAAAATGTTTTTATTGTGCTGAGGAAATAGAATCAAGAGCAAGAAAATGTAAGTATTGTTCTGAGCTAGTAAAAAAACAAGAAGTAGTAAAAGATAATGAAGAAAAAAATACAGAGGAAGATAGTTGACCAAAATGATTATGAGGTTGGCTTATTATAGTAATTATAGGTATTTTAATCTCTCCACTTATACCACTATGACATATAGAGGAAATATTTATTGTTTGATTAAATGATTGAACACTAGCACAAGTAATAAATCCTGAAAAATCTTGATATATTGACTGAGTATTATCTATACTTATTTTTGAGTTTTTCATTAATTTTCTACAAATAATCTTGTCAATGGTATTAATTTATTTGTTTTTTGGTAAGCATAAATTATTTCCATTATTGTTTCAAATATCATTAATTATAAGTTTTTTATTCATATTATTTGATACAATATATGCAAACATAATCTATGAATATGAAAATAGTGAGTATGTTATTATGGAATATGCAGATTCTATTAGAGCATTTATATATTTACTTATATGGTTACCATATATGCATGTTTCAAGAAGAGTAAAAAATACTTTTGTAGAAGATAAATTTGTTTGAGATAAAAGAATTGTACTAGCTATATATGTAATTATTTGAATTTTATTAATAAGAGTTGTTAGTTTAATTGACCCATCAAAATTGTCTTTTAGTGAATATGAATATGGAACAAATATATGTATAGAGACTTTTTGAAAATACTCATATTATACATGAGAACATGATCAGGATTCATATTTATGTGATTGTAAGGAGTGATATGATTTTTGATGAATAAATGAAAATACTTGTATACTTAAAAAATAATAATAATTATGAAAAACTGTAACCATTGTTCTGAGAACATACAAGATGAAGCAAAAAAATGTAGACATTGCTGAGAATTTATTAATGAGGAGAATAATAATAAAATTAATATTCCAGAAATAAATAAAGTCAGTATGCAAAAAATAAATAGAATAATAATTATTATTATTTTATTTGTTTTAGCTATTGTTATTTTTTATTTATTTAGCTTAAATAATACATTAAAAACAACATCAAATATTTCTCTTGATTATAAAAAACAAGAAAAATTATTAAAATCAGTTGTAAGAATAGAGGATAGTAAAAAGTGAATTTTTAAATCATTTTGAAGTTGAGTTGTTTTTTCAAAGAATGGTTTAGTTATTACAAATAATCATGTTATACAAAATTTAAAAACAGGTGAGCCTTTAAATGAGATATCTGTATGTGTACTAGAAAAAGTTTGAGATGTTCCTAATTGTAAATATAAATGAGAAGTACTTGTAAGAAATCCTTCTTTAGATTTAGCTGTAATAAAAATAAAAAACTATTCAACTAAAAATTATCTTAATATTTTATCATGATCTACAATTAATACAAAATTGTTTTGACAAACAATAAATATTTATGGTTACCCAGCTTTATGATGAAAAAAAGTAACTATAACAAAATGAATTGTTTCTTGATATGATATAGATAATAATATAAAAACAGATGCTGAAATAAGTTGAGGTAATTCTTGATGATGAGCATTTATGTGAAGTAATTTTATATGAATTCCAACAGCAATTTTTAATCATGGAGCATGAAAAATAGGTTATATAGTATCAAAAAACAAAATATATTCTTGGTTTTCATCTATATTAAAAAATAGACTAGATATAAAAGATCCTGATAATAGTTTTTATTCTAGTAATATTTTATATAATGATAATAATATATTACAAAATACTACTTATAAAACCAAGTGATTTTTAGATTGAGAAAAAGCATGTTTAACAATGTATTGAGCAAATTCATTTTATACATGACAATACAGATGAGGTAATTATATATGTAAATGTAAACAATGATTTCAATTTGTTGGTATTGAACAAAAAAAATGTGTAGCAATAATAAATAGGTTTTCTAAAAAAATAAATAATCAAGATGTAGAATTATGAAATTATATATGTAACAGAGATTTTTGAGCTAATTCATTTTTTACATGACAAAAAAATAATTGAAAATATTTATGTTGATGTAAACAGTGATTTTACTTTTGAGGTAATAATAGTAATGAGTGTATTTCAGCAGTAAATATTATGACAGAAAAAAAACTAAAAAACTAGACTTTTAAAAGTCTAGTTTTTTAGTTGATTTACATATAGTGGGTCATAAACCCCGGGCTTTAGCCCGAGAGGGGTTAACCCT
>CAYFPB010000143.1:0-2640 GCA_964344895.1 uncultured Candidatus Peribacteria bacterium
TATGATTTTATAGATTCTACTAAAAGTGGTCGGATTTGAAACGGGACGATAGATAGGAAATGAAAAAAATACTTGTTTTTAGGATGTTTTTGATTATCTTATAATTATGTTTATACTTATTACTAAAATTAATATTTGATTAAAAATTTTAAAATAATTTTATGAAAAAAATTAGTTGTCCATTTTGTAATTCTATTAATTGTAAATTTATAGAAAAAATTAAATCATCATATAAAAATAAAGAATATGATCATTATTTGTGTAATAATTGTTTATTAGAGTTTTTTACACCTTTAGTATTTGAAGCTTGAATATATGAAGGTGAAGAGTATGATGCATATAAAGAATTTCATAATAAAAGAAAAGAAGCTCCTTATTGGAGTTTATCTTTGTTATCTTTGTTAAAGAAAAATAATATAGAATTGTCATGAAAAAAGATTCTTGAGATATGAGCTTGAGATTGAATAAACTTTCATATGTTTAATAATAACTTTAATATAAATAATAAAGATTATTCTGTAATTGAATTAGATAAAAAAAGTATAGATGTTTGTAAAAGTAGATGAATAGAAAATATTTATGATGAAATATTTGATAATACTTTTATGAATAAGAATAAAGAAAAATATGATATAATTATTTTTACTGAAGTATTGGAACATCAAATTAATCCTAAATGATTTATGGATAATGTTTTTTCAATATTAAATGATTGATGATTAATTTTTTTAACAGTTCCAAATAAAAATAGAGCATTTTATTTTTTGAGTGTATCAACTGATATTGCTCCTCATCATTTTTTAAGATTTAATAAACAATTTTTTTATAAGAATTATAATAATAATATAATTGATTTCTCTTTTACTAACTTTAAATTAAAAAATATAAAAACATTATCAAAATGAACATCAAATAAATTTTTAAATAAAGATTATTACTGGTTATTATTTTATCCTATATATTTATTTATATTATTCATTTCATCTTTGCCTAATAAATGACAATGATTAGCATTTATATTAAAAAAATAACTTAAAAGTTAGTTTTTACAACTTCTAAATTATTTTTTAGTCTTATATTTTTAGGTATATCAATTAATTTTTTTAATTGTTCTTTATTAGTTAAAATATCATTAATATCTAAATTTATATTTAAATCATTATTTCATGTAAATATTCTAAATATTAAATATCATTTTTTTATAAAATCCATATATATTCATGAATTGTGAGCAATATAATATATATTATTATTTTGCTTGATATTATTTATTAATTTATTAGAATATATATTATAATTTATCTTATCTAAAGGATGTTTTTTTATAAAAAAATTAAAGTTATATTTTTCAGAAAAGTCTTTAATAATATTTATTACTTTAAGATTGTTTTTTTCATATCCATTATATGGTCAATCTAAAAATAGATAAATTATATTTTTAAAATCTCTATTTTTAAAATTATTTTTATCAATTATAGAATTGATAATCTCTATATTTAAATTTTTATCAACATAATTAAATAATTTTTTATAATAATTACCATAAACATATAATTTATCTGTATTTATATTTAATATTTGTGCTTCATTGGATTGAAGTTTACTTCCATCTAAATATAAATTTTTTCAATGTTGTATTGAAAAAACATTAGTTCATTTATTTTTAAACATATTATATAATATAATATGATTTTTATCTATATGATTTGTAGAATAGAATTTTTTAGGTGTAAAGTGTTTAAATATTTTTAAGTAATAATTAATTAATTTTAAATTATAATTTATTTCAATAAAAATATAAATCTTTTGGAATATATTTAGTTTAAAATTATTTACAATTAAGTGGAATATTTTTAAACTTTTATATATATTAAAATGTATATAAAATGCATTTTTAAAATAGTTTGTATCTGATTTCTTTATTAAAAAGAAGTTTTTTTTATTAATTCATATTTTTTTAAAATTTTCATCTGTTTCTTTTTCTAAATCAGTTCTTACTTGTAAAAAATCTCATATTATATTTTTATTATAGTCTGAACTTTTTATTTCTAAATTTGGAATTGCTTGAATAAAGAAAATATAATAAAAAGATTTTAATATATTTTTTATTGATAAAGGTATATTATTTTGTATTATATTAATTATTAATTGAGAATTAATATCTCATAATGGTATATTTTTATATTTATGAGTATTTAATTCTCTTATTGTATTAATATATTCTTTTTGTTGACTATTTAACATATTTATTTAAATCTTATTTCTTGTATAAATTTGTATATAAAACTTTTAACTTGTTCTTTTATTCATAATTTAACTAAAATTCTTACAATAAATTTAGCTATTTTTTCTTGTAATGATAACCAACTTCATAATCAATAATGAATAGAAAAAGTATTATTTGTTTTTAATTCTTTTTTATTTATATCATCATAAGCATAAAAATATTCAATTGGATATAATATAACACCTTGTTCTAGCTGATGAATTTCATTTTTTTGAGAAATATTATATTTTTTAGTTAAAATATTTTTTATTATTAAAGGAATTACATATTTTCTATCTATTTTTATATTTTCATTTTTTATATTATTATAATAATCTATAATATCTTTTCAAATATTATGATTTTTTTTCATT
>CAYFPB010000144.1:0-2535 GCA_964344895.1 uncultured Candidatus Peribacteria bacterium
TAACCCCTCTCGGGCTAAAGCCCGGGGTTTATGACCCACTATATGTAAATAAAAAGTCATTAACCATATATGGTTAATGACTTTTTTTAGTGCTTACATTATCAAGTTCCTACTCTCTGCTATAGCACCACTTATACTTAAAAGTGCCTTTTGTGGATCATCAGATTGAGTAATTGGTCTGCCTATCACCATCCAATTTGTTCCAAGTCTGTATGCTTCAACAGGTGTCATCACTCGTTTTTGGTCAGCTACATCCCTCCCCCTCCTATCGTCGGGTACTTAGCATGCCCCAGCAAAGCGAGGGTGCCCTTTGAAAAAGGGAGAAATTTATTATTTTTGCTTTTAAAGATAGTAACTATTATATGTATAAGATTTAAAATGAAAATTTTTTTTGAATATTTATTTAAAAATATATAATATTTTTATTACTAGTTAATTATTAATAATGAATAAATATATAAGATATTTTGTGATTCATCCAATAATCATATATTTTTCTCTTCTTTTATTATTATATGTAAGTCAGAAATCTATGGTTTATATTCCTGATTCTAAGCCTTTTGAAAACTGTATTACTTTTGAGAAGAGTGAACAAAAGTATTATAATAATACTAGATTTTATGAGCAAAGATGAGAGACTGATGATTTGATAGTTTTTTTTCATTGAAATGCTTGAAGGGCTTGTGATAGGTCTTATATGAAATCTTTACTTGAATCTAGCTGAAACTCTATTATATTTCCAGAGTATTTTTGATATGCTGATAATAATACTCCAAGCAAAAAAGATATACTTAAAGATGTAGAAAACATCTGAGAATATGTAAAAAATTCTAACTATAAAAATACTTATATTATATGAAGAAGTGTCTGAACTGGTCCTGCTTCTTATTTTGCTAAAAACTATAAAACTGATAAGCTTATTTTAATTTCTCCTTATTCTAGCCTATACAAAATCTGAGCTGATAAATACCCATTTTTTCCTATCAAGCTTCTATTTACTGAAAACTATAGTCCTGAGTCTTACTTAAAAAACTATAATAATGACTTACTTATTATTCACTGAAAAAAGACAATGTTGTTCCTTCTAAGTATGGTATAGAATTGTTTAACTCTCTAAACAACAACAAAAAAGTCATCAAACTTTTTGATGACTTGTGACATAATAATATTTTTAGAGCTAATGAAGCTAGTGATAGTTTAATAGATTTTTTAAAGTAACTCTATTTCTTCATAATTATTGTTTTCAAAAAATTATAAAATCCCTATAGCATCAACTGGACAGATTCTAATTGATTCTGTTACCTTATCTGAATATATATCTTCTTGAGAAACTACTACTGCTTTTCTAGTATTAAAATCCATTTGAAAGTTTTCAGGAGCTATTACTACACAGTGTCCACACCCTATACAACTAGGATTTATTTGTAAAGTTTTATCTCCATCAGTTTTGTCTGCTGTATTATTTTCTGTTTTAATAGTTTCAGTTGTATTTACTTGCTCTTTTGCTTTATTTACTCTATCTTGTAATTTTTGTTTTCTATATTCTCTATCATCATCATTGTCATGATCTCTGTATTTTTTTTCTTTTTTATATTCTCTATGCTCTTGTTCATTATTACCAGTTAAACCTTCCTTAGTTTCTATAGCATCTTTTCCACAACTTGTTAATACAAAAAGTAAAACTATGCTAGCAAATATTTTTTTTGTTTCCATTTTTTTTAAGTTAAATAATTAAAATCCCCCTGCCTTACAGCATCCCCCTTATTAAGGGGGAACTTTTTATTTTCTTAGTACTATTCCCTTCCACTCAAGTATTTTGAAACCAAAATATATAACAAAAGGAACAAATTCTTCTATGTAAGCATATATTCAATCTTCTCATGCTTCTAGCATTGCTACATGTATTAGTGTAAAGATTAATAATGCATATACTGTTCTATGTAACATTTTCCAGCTTCTTCACATCTTTTTTATCAAATAATTATTTGATGTAAGTGTTAGAACTGTTGATATAACAAGGGCTAGAAATCACCAAGCTAAGAATGTTATTTCTCAAAAAGGATTTACCCAGAATAATTTTTCCCAAAACCATATAGTATAGTCTTGTAAAAAGTATTGTAGAGAATGAACAAAAGCAAGTACTCACATAAGTATTCATATCTCTTTTCTAAAAATCATCAGTTTTTTAGCTATCACTAAGTTAAATACTTTTGCAAATATTGGTAACCATAATATTAGCCACAATAACTCTAGAGACTTTTCTCATGTTTCTTCTATATCTGGTCATCAAATAAGAAAGAAAAAACTAGCAAAACTCAGGATATAAAAAAATCATGAAATATATTTTCTTTTCTGAATTATAAAGTCTCAGATTTTATCTCTAGCTGGAACTAAAGAAAGTATTGATATAATTATAAGTAGTGGTATGTACATTTTTAAAACTAAAAAAATAATATTTTATAAATGATAATTATATATATAATTAAAGGGTAAATAAATAGTTTTGTGTATCTGGAATTTTTAACTACAAGAAAA
>CAYFPB010000145.1:0-2530 GCA_964344895.1 uncultured Candidatus Peribacteria bacterium
AAATTAAAGGAAGTCTTACTATTTATGTTTTTAAATATTTTAAGTATTACATATATAAAACTTATGTATAACTTAGTAGAAAATGCTCCTTTTAGTATTAAAGGGAGCTGTCTGAAAGACTGAGGGATTATTATCAATTTTTACAAAAAATAAAAAAAACATTAAAAAATTTCCATTTTTTGGATTTTTATGTTAAGATACTTTATATATTACAAATAATAAATGTAAAAATGTCAAAACAGTATAGATTATTCCTAATGAAAATATTTATTCTATCAAGTATTTTAGTACTTGTTTTTAATGTTGCCTGAATGTTTATGACAGAAGAAAACTTAGAATTAAACTCAGCACAAGAAAATAATAATAAAACAAATTTTACAAATATAGAAACTCCTTTACTTGCAAAAACATGAGTAGCTCTTACTACTAATGTATGAATTAGATACAAACAAAGAACTGAAACTCCTGCAACTATTTATAGAGATATTTACTCTATTAGTGAAATAATTTCTAGAGAAAAAATTGCAAATAAAGAGCTTATTTGAAATAATATGTTAATCTTAGAAGAATACAGTAATGTATTAAAAACTGATATCAAAGCACTAATAAACCAAAGCTATGACAAACCTAGAGCACTGAATGCTTTAATTGATCAATTAGAATTCAGATATACTCTATGAGTTGAAAATATGAAAAAATTAAATAGACAAAAACAAATATTTATTAATTCTATGACTAGCTCATCAACAAGTATTGAATCTTTAAAAGAAAAAATCACTTGAGATTTTAAAAATAACAAATCTAAGGAATCACTAGAAAATATAGAAAAATATCTAGAACTAAAAAAAGAATATTACTATGCTAGAACATATACTATCTACATAAATCATTTTTTAACTAGATATAATTACCTAAACAACTATAATAAAAAACTTCTAGATACACTTATAAACAACAAAGATGCTCTTGTAAAAGATGCTTATATAGTATTACCTGACTCATGAACTGGTTTATTAAAGAAATTTGATCTAATTTATGATGAAGCTGAGTTTAAACAAAAATAAAAAAACAGATTTAAAATCTGTTTTTTTATTTTTTATTGCATCAAAGCAAAAGCAAAACCAAACTGTTTACCACAAGAGCTACTTTGATTACCTCCTGAAACACCATTAAAGCTAGCCCTTACAGATTTAACCTTAGTTGGAGTTTTTAACTCAAATACTTTTAATCAATCTGTTTCACTTTCTGTATTTAATGGACTAGATATAGATTCTGTAAACTCAATTGGTAACCAATTAGTACCATCAATAGTATAAGTAAATGCAACTCCTACAGGGTCACCATCTGCCCAATTTCACTTATTACCTCATCTTACATTTACACCTCTAATTGTACCTGCATTATTTAGTGTTATAGTTCAATTATATGTTCCCCCTTTAAGTCAACCTGCATATGTTAAGAAACCATTTGATGTTGAGAATCATCATCCCCATATACACATACCTGATACTGTACCTGTAGCATCTACAGTTTTTTCCATTGGTAATGCTATACATTCTCAGTTATTCAATTCATATCATTCACCACATCCTACAACTCAAGTATCTTCAACACTCAACTTACTTGCAGTTATCATAGCACTATTTATCTTGTTGTTAACTATAGATATTCATAAACTCTCTACATCTGTAAGATTTGTTGTATCAACATTTACCAATTGTCTTATTCAATCTCTATTAGCTATATTTGTATCTTTATATGCTAATTGTAATTTTTCCACCATTGCCTTCCTTATAGCTTTACCTTCATCAGTATCAGCATTTAATTCTGATCCATCTCAACTATACATTAATATATCTGCTGATGAATTTACTAAATTTAAAGTTGATCATTCTCACAACTGTTTATATTGAGTTGCTTTATAGCTAGGTGGAAGATTTCTAAATCAATCAAATACTAATTTATTTTGATTTAAACATTCTTCTATAGTGAAACCATCAGCACATATTATACTTGGTACTGATAATAAATACAACTTATTTCATTTTGAAACTTTTAAAATACTTCAATTATAACTTCAGGCAATTTTTGCTCTTGCTAAATTTTCTCATGCATTAACATTATTAGTATCACCTAGCACAAAATCATCTGTTTCAAGTATTCAACCTATTTGAAATTCTTTCCTACTATTTGTTACACTATATGTATATTCACTTTCTGTTACTGGATCTAATGGTATTTTATCTAGTTTTTCTACATTTCTATATGTAGAATCTCAAAAAGTACCTTGATGCCATGCTGCAATTGTTCCACTATATGTCATATCTATAACTCAAGATGGTTCTGGATATTTTCAAGATTCTATCTGAAAGAGCTCCAAACTAGTTTTTATTCTACTCATATCAGCAATTCTCTTACTATCTCTTGATGCTTTACTATATCATTGTAAACTTATAAAAGCTATCAATCATAGTATTGATAAAATAGTAATTACTACTATCAACTCAACTAATGTAAAACCTTTTTTATT
>CAYFPB010000146.1:0-2520 GCA_964344895.1 uncultured Candidatus Peribacteria bacterium
AGTTACTTCTCAGTTGTTACAAGAAATAACAGAAGAATAGTTTTGAGTTCAGTTACAGTCAGAACTAGTAACAGTAGTAGTTTTAGTAGAACTAAGTAAACTACTAGAACTATCATTGTTAATTATATAGTTAGCAGTGTTTTCAGTATCCTCATTGTTAGTAGTATCAACACTAAGAAGTCTAGCAATAGAATCACTTGTTGCAATTCTAGTATTAGAGTAAGCAGTTTGTATATTATTAACTAAAGCTTTTCTAGCATTAGCTCAGTTTTCTACATCAGTTAAGTCAGTTAATTTTCAAGAGAATAATTCTACATTATCTTTGTTTACTAAGTTTAGAGTAGAACCTTCCCCTTTAGTTTCAAAATTAGTTCCCTCATAACTAGCTGGAAGATTAGAAAAACCATCGTAAGCAAGAGTGTTGTTGTTTAATTGAGTTTCAAGAGGAGTGTATTCAGAAGATACAATAGAAGGAGCAGCAAGAATCATGGTAAAGATACCTTTACTTACCTTAAGAGTTTTACCATTGTATGTTCAAGTAATTCTAGCTCTAGCTTTAGTTCTAGCAGCTTCAGCTTGTTGGGCTATTCCCCCCTTTAGTAAAGGGGGGTTAGGGGGGATTCCTATTGTACTCACAAGATCAGTTTCGATAATAGAAGCTACTTGATATTCTTTTTTGCTACTAGTTACAGAGTAAGCATAAGGAGCATCAGTAGTAGGATCAAGAGGAACTTTATCAAGTTTTTCAACATTTCTAAAAGTTTGTTCTCAGAAAGTACCTTGAGTCCGAGCAGTAGCTCAAGAGTAAGTTACTTCATAACCATCAGTTACCTCAGGATATGTAGCTGCTTCTATTTTGAAAAGCTCCAAACTAGTTTTAATTCTAGAAACATCAGAGATTCTTTTAGAGTCCCTTGCAGTTTTAGAATACCCTTGCATGGCTATGAAAGCAATGGTTCATAATATGGCTAGAATAGTAATTACTACTATTAGTTCTAGTAGAGTGAATCATAGAATTCCCCTATAATCCCCTTTACTTAAAGGGGATGAAATACATTTTTGGTTTTTGTTGTGTTGCATTGGTTTTTAATTAAAAAAAATAACAGTAATAATTTACTGTTATTTTTGCTTTTTGCAAGTTTTTATTCTATTTCAATCTCATATACATTTTCAATATAATTTCAGTCTTGAATTTTTCATAATGCATGTATTTTTATATATGAAGTATCTATGTATATATTACTATCATTTGGAAAAATATAAATATTTGAATCGCTAGATAGTTTTTCATGTATTTTTAAAAAAACTGGTATATTTATTTTTGCATCATAATCAGATAATATATAGTAAGTTCAACTAAGATTTTGCATATCTCTTAGTGTCATATCTCAATAATATACTTCTTTTCAATAAATATTATAAATATATATATCTTTTAACCCCTCTATTTCTTCTTCTATTCAAGGTATTTTAGTTCAGTTTTCAGGAAAAATATCATTTTTTCATGTATTTTTTTCATCTGAGCTATTAAAATAAAAACTAGATTTATTTACTATGTATGATGCTGAATCTTTTCATTCTCATAATAATATTGTTTCTACTTGTAAAAAAGTTAGGTCTTTTGTATATATCTCAGGAAAATATTTTTTTACTTGTTCTGTTAAAAATGGTACTAGGTTATTTTTATATTCTTTATCTGAATAATTTTCAATTATTTCAGATGTTGAATCAATAAACTGTTCTATGTCTTCTACTTTTTGTTCTCTAGTTTTTCAAATGATTATTATTAATAGTTGTATTAATGAATTGTATCAGAGTTTGTCTTCTTCTTCTTTATTTATTGATATAACTATTTCTATTATATTTTGAAAAAATTTATATGCTTGATTATATATTTCATTTTCATGTCCTCTTGCTTGAAAATCCTTAGTCTCTTTAAACCATTTATTTTTTAAAAAATCACTAAAAAACTCTTCTATTATACTTATTTCATTTACATCTACATAGTCATTATCAAAAAATATTTTTCATACTACTCATTCTTTAGTTCAAAATCATTGTTTGTAATAATCCCATAACTCAGGGCAACTATCATATATTTTTTTTATAAAATTTCAAAATCTTCCTATTAGTATAAACATTAATCTTTCTGAGTTTAGATTTGTTTTTGATTTCCAATCAAACTCATTTCAAAATATTTTTTTGATAACTTCATCTATTCATCAATTTTTACTTATGATTTCCTCAACTAAACTTCATTTTAATCATCTTTCTTTTATATATAATGCAAAGAAATATTCTAATTGATTCATTAGGTCTTCTATTGTTTTTGGTGCAATATTTGTTAATTCAAAATCTTCTATTGTAGGTTGTAGTTCTAATTGATACATTTACTTTTATTTACAGTTAATCTTATTTTGATATTATAATTATATATTCTTTATTGTCAATAAAATTTTAACTTGATGTAGAAATTAAAGTTAAAATGTCCACCTGTGACAAAGTAGAAATGTCCCTTTT
>CAYFPB010000147.1:0-2504 GCA_964344895.1 uncultured Candidatus Peribacteria bacterium
CTTCTCTTGAGCTATTCAAAATAGAATCAGCTACATATCCTGAGGTAACTGATGGATATGAAGTAACTTACTCTTGAGCTACTGCTCGGACTCAAGGTACTTTCTGAGAGCAAACTTACAGAAATGTAGAAAAACTTGATAAAGTTCCTCTTGATCCTACTACTGATTCTCCATATACTTACTCTGTAACTAGTAACAAAAAAGAATATCAAGTAGCTTCTATTATTGAAACTGATCTTGCCCTTGGGAACATTTCTCAAGCTGAAGCTGCCAGACAAAGAGCTATGGCTAGAATCACTTGAACATATAACTGAAAAACTCTTAAAGTAAAAAAGGGAATTCTTACTATAATCCTTGCTACTCCTTCTATTATATCTTCTGAATACACTCCTCTTGAAACTCAATTAAATAACAACACTCTTGCTTATGATGGTTTTTCTAATCTTCCAGCTAATTATGAATGATCTACTTTTGAAACTATAGGGGAAGGTTCTACTCTAAACCTTGTTAACAAAAATAATGTTGAGTTATTCTCTTGAAAACTAACTGACTTAACTGATGTAGAAAACTGAGCTACTGCTAGAAAAGCTTTAGTTACTAACATAAAAATTGCTTATTCTAATACTAAAATAGCATCTAATGATTCTATTGCTAGACTTCTAAGTGTTGATACTACTAACAAAGAAGATACTGAAAACACTGCTAACTATATAATTAACAATGATAGTTCTAGTAGTCTTCTTAGTTCTACTAAGTCTACTACAACAGAAAGTCCTTCAAACTCAAAGGTTATTTCTAAAGGAGAAGTGAATTGTCCACCAAACAGCAGACAAGGCACAAAATGTCATCAGCTATCAATTACTTGTGAAGGAATTTCTGCTCGTGATGTAATGATTCGTCAATACTCAAAAGAAAATGCCAAAGCTTCTATTGTTTTGGGAGTTGGCGGATATGGAAATACTTTTTATACAAATTTTGGTTCAGAGGCTTCCAAAACCATTAAAGAACTGTATCAAAACAATTATGAAGTTTTTGAATATGCTTGGAAAGGGCAAAAAGGTTGGGGAGAAAATGCGAGTGGATTTGGATACAAAAAAGCTATGTGTGGATATTCTGAAATGCTAAAGTGGATAAATAGTAATTTGGCAGATAAAAAGAATAATATTTGTGTCAATGGAAATTCTGGAGGAAGTCTACAAATTGCTTATGGAATAAAATACTATGGATTACAGGATAATATCAAAATGGCAATTTTATCTGGTGGTCCTCCAAGTTCTGATTTAAAGGCAGGAATCTATGATGAAAATAGTTTAGCTTATTGGGAAAATAATGCAGGAGGTTTAAGTGTGACAGACTATCTAATGGGAGAGAAATGGCTTACGAATAAATATGCTCAAAATCGTGATCTTTCAAAAGTTCCAAGTTCTGAAATTATAAAACTAGAAAAAGAGTCTTTGGTTGGAAATGATACAAAAATATATTCATTTAAAACAAAAATAAATTTTGTGGAATCAAATGATGAAACTAATGCTGATGATCAAGGAAAAATATTTTATGATTCTCTAAAAGAGAATAAGAATTGGTATCAATTACCCTTTCATGTAACAGAACACAGAGTTCCTTCAACCAAAGAGGGAGCAGAAAAAATCAGAGAATTATTTTTAAATGAGTGTCAATAAAATAAGGTGTTTTTCTTTTTCCAATTCACCCCTAACCTCGCTCTTCTGAAAAAGAAAAACGGAAAAAATAAAAATATCAGATAATGATAAAATTCTTCAACAAACTAATAAGGAAGGAAAAAATTATTGAAAAATACGCTTCGGGGTTGTTGCACTTTATTTTTCCTTCGTTACTCTACGGAAAAATAACCCTCGCACAACACAGCATATCTGGCTTTCTTGTCGTTGAATTGGGAAAAATTCAATATCTCACAATTGAAGGGAAATGAGAGCC
The DNA here is from genome assembly GCA_964344895.1 of uncultured Candidatus Peribacteria bacterium. GTDB lineage: Bacteria > Patescibacteriota > Gracilibacteria > BD1-5 > UBA6164 > UBA6164. The sequence continues at coordinate 1,954 of CAYFPB010000147.1, forward strand.
AGCAGGAAAAGAATTTACCAAAGCCGTTGAATCGTTATATCCACTTGCATATGGAATTAAGAAGATATGTAAAAATCAAGAACAAGATTTTAGCGTTCCAAAACTGGAAGGTTTGTGGTGGGTTAAATCTGGTAAGTACGCTTTAGACACTCCTCGTTCAGAGTGGTATTGGAAACTGCTTATTCATATGCCAGATTTTACAACTTCTAAAATTTTCAAAAAAGCACAGAAAGAAGTTTTTGAGAAGAAAAAATTAAATTTAGTTAATGATATTAAATTTGAGATAATTGATGAAAAAAAATGTATCCAGATTATGCATATTGGACCTTATTCAACCGAACCAAAAACAATTGCAAAAATGCAGGATTTTATGAAAGAAAATAACTATACTGAAAATGGACTTCATCATGAAATTTATCTTTCAGACCCAAGAAAAACAGTGCCTGAAAAAATGAAAACTATTTTAAGACAACCAGTCAAATAATTTATTTACTAATTAACACTTTAGGTAAAAATAAAAAAAGAAATCAAATAATCCTGAATAATAAGGG
>CAYFPB010000148.1:0-2503 GCA_964344895.1 uncultured Candidatus Peribacteria bacterium
ATTTTTTATAGTAGCTATTTTTCCAGATACACAAAATTTTTTACAGACTCTTATTTTTATTAGTTTTGCAATAGTTTTTCTGAGAAATGTAACTTTAAAAGTTAAAATGTCCGGTTTGTAAAAAGTAGAAATGTCCGGTTTTGTAATAATAATGATTAGTAACTTAATAACTAATCATAAAAATATATGACTAACTACCTAAATATGACTAATAAAGACCTGGATACTCTTGATATAATTAAAAAGGTTTCTAGTAATAAAATGACTCAAATTAAAGCTTGAGAAATTCTTTGACTTTCTGATAGACAAATTAGAAGAAAAAAAGTTAATTACTTAAAGTATGGCCCCTCTTCCTTAATACATAAAGCTAGATGAAAACCTTCCAATAACAAAAAAGATTCTTCTAAATATGATCATATCATTAAACTTAAACTTGATTCATATCATGACTACAATATCTCTCACTTCTGTGAAAAACTTCTTGAAAAACATAATATAAAAGTATCTATGCCTACTCTTAGAAATGAATTAATTAAAGCTTGAATTCATAAAGTTAAAAATAGAAAAACTCCTAAAATATTTGAAAAAAGAGAAAGAAGACAACACTTCTGAGAACTTGTTCAATATGATTGAAGTTACCATAAATGGCTTGAAGATAGAAATTGATGAGAAGAACTTTGTCTTCTTGTTAGTGTTGATGATGCTACCTGAAATCTCTTTGCTCAGTTTGATTATTCTGAAGGTATGGTTCCTACATTTAGGTTCTGGAAACTTTACTCTAAAATATTCTGAAAACCTCGTGAAATTTACCTTGATAAATTTGCTACTTACAAAATTAATCATAAAAATGCTACTAATGATAAAGAACTCCCTACTCAGTTTTGAAGAGTAGCTCAGTCACTAGGTATTAAACTCATCTTTGCTAACTCTCCTCAAGGTAAATGAAGAGTTGAAAGAATGAATTCTACTCTTCAAGATAGGCTTGTAAAAGAATTAAGAGAACATAATATCTCTGATATTAATTCAGCCAACAAATTTCTAATTGATTTTTTCCTTCCTAAATTTAATAAACAGTTCACTATTAAACCTAAATCTCAAGCTAATCTACATATTTCTTTAAGTCAAAATGAAATAGATCATATTGATCAAATCTTTTCTAAACACTCTATTAGAAAACTTAAAAATGACTTCACTGTAACTTTTTTTAATACTTTTTACCAGTGTTACAGAAATAAACATTGAGGTGGGCCTACTTTGTATAAATGAGATATTATTACTGTTGAAGAACACCTTAATTGAGATATATTACTTGCTAAAAATTGAAAATATTTAACCTTCAAAAAACTTCCTGAAAAAAGAAAAAATCCTTACAAACTTCCTATAGCTCCAGTTAATTCTACTCACTTTGAAGAAATGAAACTTCAAATTGATAATTTACAAAAAATTGATAAAATTAAAAGTAGTAATAATAAAAATAAAAAATGGAATAGTTCTTTTAAATTTTGAAAAGCTAAGTTCTCTTAAAAACATAAAAGTAGAAACCAGACATTTCTACTTTTATAAATAACAGGACATTTTAACTTTTAAATAACAAGTTTTTCTGAGAAAAAAATCTTTTTCTTGCTAAATAAATAAAAAGAGATATAGTTCTAAAAAATATAACTTTTAAATAAAAATTAATGCTAAAAAGAACAATAAAAAAAATAATAAAGCTAGTTTTTCAGATAATTAATATAATACTTATATTTTTGACTCTTGCATTGGCCCTAATAGCAATATTTAAAAAAGAATGGATTGAGGTTGCTATAGAATGGTTAAAAGTAGTTATAGAATGAATGTGAGCTTGGAATTATTTGATAGCGTGAGTAAGTAGTTTGATAGAAGCTTTTCCAGTTTTATGAGTGATTGTTCCATGACAAAATATATTACTTATTGTTTGAGGTTTTTTCTGAAATATTAGTCTAATGAATTTGTGATATGTTATGCTTGTAGCCTGTTTATGAGCTATTATCTGAAACTATATAGGATATTTACTTTGAACTATTTATTGAGATAGTTTTTTTAAAAAATATTGAAATCGGTTTGGGATTTGATTAACAGAAGTTAGATACTTAAAAAAATGAATAAACAAATGGTGACCTTGGTGAATTATAGTATGAAAATTTCACCCTATGACCAGAGCTTTCCTACCTTTTATAGCATGAAGTATGTGAATGGCTAGTACTAAGTTTATGATTTATAATATATTGTGATCCATAATACGGGCAATTGTAATAATTTCACTGTGAGTAGTATTTGTAGAATACTATAAGGTTATCCTAGAATATATATGAGAATTTATGTTAGTTGTTTTAGCTATAACTTGATTTTATATATACAAGTATAGAAGAAAAGAATTCAAACAATATATGCATGAAAAAAATATGGAACTTGAGGAATTACATAAATAATGGTCATTTTCTTTCCAGCGTGAAAAAATAACAAAAAATAATACTTAGTTTTA
>CAYFPB010000149.1:0-2394 GCA_964344895.1 uncultured Candidatus Peribacteria bacterium
GTATTTGTATGTAAGTAGCATTTTTTATAAAGAGTAGCTTTTTAGCTACTTTTTTTTGACTTTTCACAAAAAAGTTATATAAATACTTAGCTAAAAATTTTTAATGTAAATTAATTTTTTGTTTTGAAAAAGGGGAGTGTATGAAAAAAGTGGCTATATATGGAGCTGGTAATCTAGGTAAAGCTCTTATTTATGCATTGCATGAAAAGGGTTTTTTTATTTATGACCATGCTTATAATGCTGAAGGTTCTCAGGAAGAGCATTTAAAATTAGATGATAGAGAAATAGAGATTGTTAATTCTGATTTACTCAGGAATGATGTAATTAACAATTGTATGAGAGAGTTTGTAGACTGTATTGTTGTAACTTTGCCAGGCAAGGCTTTAGAAGAAGAGATTGATTTTCTTCTTGAGTTTAAAATCCCACTTATAATTATGTCAACTCAATATGATGTTGAAAAGGTAACTAAAAAGTTACAGGATAGTGGTATTTCAGCTGTTATTTCTGAGAATATGTGTTTTGGTATAGTTGATTTTTGGAAAAGATTAACTGGGTTACCAAAATTGAAAGATGATATTCTTATTAGTATTGATGTGGTTGAATCTCATCCTGAATTTAAGGCAGACATTAGTGGTTCAGCTATAAAAGTACTAGAAATATTAAAAGATAAGGGATTTCAAGTAGACTTTAGTAAACAAGATAGGGAGGCCTATAAAGATGGAGTTGATGGATATTATGGTTGTATTCATTGTTTGAGAGATAAAACAACTCAAGAATCCTATGGTGTGCCTGAGGAATATTTAATGTCTCATGCTTATCATAGTTATTTCTTTAATGTTCAAGATTCAGATGAAAAATCAATTGCTTATTTGAATCAATTATATCACATTTTTATAGCATTTGTAAGATATAATATTCCTGGTGTCTTTGAGTTTGAGGTTGAGTTGAATGATAATAGTTTAGATTTGACTCACAATATCAATGGACGTGAAATTTATGCTGATGGTGTAGCTAGGTCAATAGAGTATCTTGATGTACATAAAGGTGTATTTACAGGGATAGATGTAATTTCTGCAAATTAATTACTTTTTAGTACTATACAAAAACCACTCAAGAAATTGAGTGATTTTTTTTGACTTTTTAAATTTTAAAAATATATTATAAGTAGTAATTGTTATTACTATTATAACAACTTAATTATAATATTATGCAAAAAAATAATTGGTTAAATTTAATTAAAAGATCAGTAGTAAGTTCACTTGTATTTTTTATTACATTATTTTCTATAGCTTTTGCAGCTACTAGTATTACTTCTATAACTCAAACAGTTAATTCAGGTGATAGCATAACTGCAACTTGGTATCAAGCTGTAAATGATACTTTGTCTTCATTATCAAATGATAAAGCTGATAAAACAACAATCTATACAAAAGCTGAGGTTGATACTCTACTTTCAAATATGCAAGCAGATTTAACAATAAAAGTTTGAACAATTTCAAAACCTTGAACATCATGTAAAGATATTTTGGATAATTGATGAAGTATTTGAAATGCTGTATATCGGATAAATGCTTGATGATCAGCTATACAAATGTATTGTGATATGACAACTGATTGATGAGGATGGACACTACTAGTAAATTTAAATACTAGTGATACAACTACAAGAAAATGGAGTGATTGATTTTGGACAGATTCAAATAATTATTGAAATATTGGTGACATTTATAGTGTTGACTATAAAAATAGCTTATGACTTGATAATGTAAAAATAGGAAATAACATAATGGTTATTGCTCATAATCAAGGAATAATTCAAGCTTATTCTAAGTATAGTGTATTGTCTTCATATCAAACTATGTCATTATGAAATTTATTTAAAAATTATACAGATATTACGTTAACATGAAATGCTACTACTACAAAGTTTAATTGGATAACTCCAGATGATAATCCAGATAGAAATGCTGGTGAATGAGCAGATGTATTTATAGATAAAAATATGCCACTTGTAATTAATTCTACGAATCAATGTTGGTCAAATTCAAATTGTGATGATACACATAAAGCTAGGATAGCTACTACTTATCAAGATAGTACAAGTTATTCTCATACTTTTGCTTGAATATGATGATATCATACTAGAAGTACTCGGCTTTGAGAACGGGAAGCAAGTCCTATTTATCAATATTGTGATAGTGGGACTCCTTGGTATTGAATATATTGAAATAGATGAGAATGAGATGCATTTAACTCTAGTTCTTGTACTAAGGCAGCAACTTCAAAAGAGGTAGATTTTGCTATAATGGTTAGATAAAAAACTTTCAAGAAATTGAGTGGTTTTTTTTTGACTTTTTAAATAAAATTATTAAATTAATAATTGCTATTTAAGCA
>CAYFPB010000150.1:0-2380 GCA_964344895.1 uncultured Candidatus Peribacteria bacterium
CATTTTTGTGTTTTATTTTTTTTGGTTATAATGAGGATTAATAATAACCCATCCGACCTTCGGCCACCTTCCCTTAAGCCTAAGGGAAGGAATAGAAAGAATGTATTTAATAATAAAAAAGTAAAATGAGTTGATTTATACCAGAAATAATAAAGGAAGCATCAAGGAGTTTAAGGAAAAATATGACAATATCTGAAAAGAAAATATGGGAAGAAATTAAGTGAAAAAAATTATGATATAAATTTTTAAGACAAAAACCAATATATTTATATAGTGAAAATAGTTGATTAGAAAGATATATAATACCAGATTTTTGTTGTTTAGAATTAAAGTTAGTATTAGAAATAGATTGAAGTATTCATAATAAAAAAGAAGTATATCTATTAGATAAAGAAAAAGAATTACTCTTAAGAAAAAAATGATTTAATATAATAAGAGTAAGTAATGAAGAAATAAATAAAGATTTAAATAATGTAATAAACAAATTAGAAAAGTTCTTCCCTTAGGCTTAAGGGAAGATGTCTGAAAGACAGATGGGTTACTTAAATAATAAATACATTATTAGATAATCAAAAAAATCTTTTACATTTTGTAAAAAATATAATATAATACTAGTAACTCATAACAAGATGAGGAAAAAATAGAAAAAAGAGAGGGGGCTAACCTCTCTTTTTTCTTGCTTTCTTTTTAGTATTAGATTTAGTAATACTGAAAGCAAAAATATATAAATAAAATCTCAGAAAGCAATATATTAACATATTATAATATGTTAATATATTGTTTAAACTTGCAAAAAATGTAAAAATATATTAAAATAACAGGGAATAGTTAATAATAAATTATTAAAACAATGAATCAGTTAGAACAAAATAATCAGTTAGAAATATTAACAAAAGAAATACCAAGGGAAGTAAGTCATGAGATTGTAAATAATAAAATAAATGTAGAGGATATTTTATGTTATAAAAATATAGATCTAGTAAGGAATCATTTTAAAATGTTAGGAGTAGAAAACTACTATGATTTTAAATATTTTTCTGTGAAAGAATTTAAACAAATATTAAAAGATAATCCAAATATCAAAGAACTATTTATAAAAGTAATATGAAGAGAAAACTATTCAAAATTAAGATGAAGATGAATAAGTGATGCAATATCTATGTTTGCAAGAAGAATAGGATTTGATAGATTGAAAAAGGCTGAAATAATAACAATAATGAAAGAGGACTTAAAACAGCTATGAATAAAAAACTATAATGAGTATAGAGTATTGGTTTTAGCTAGGTTTAAAAGACAGTATGAGAAAAATTCACTTTTTAAGTACTATTGTACTGAGATTTTTAATGAAAGCCTTGTTGATTTAACAAAAGAACAATATTTAGAATTATGAAAAAAATTATGATTAGAGCTTTTAGATGAACAAGAACAAAAAATAGAATTAAGAAATATAATGCTAAAATATGGAGTAGAATATATTGAGTATATTAATAAAATAACAGTAAGAAATTTTAGAAAAATATTTGAAGAAAACTTATTAGTAAAAGATTATTTTATATCTAAATGAATAGAAAAAAGCTCAATAGAGAAAAAAGAAATTATAGAATTTTGAACAAATATTTGATTAATAAGTAATAAACCAGAAATAAAAGATTATATAAAAGAATTTTTACAAAAACATTGAATAAAAACATATGAGGATCTATATGACTGATGAGTAAATTATTCAAGAAGTTTATTATGAAATGATTCAGTATGTAAAGAAATATTACAATGTTTATGAGTCAAAAATCTAAAAGACTATAGAGTAGAACATATAAAAAAATTTGCAAGATACATATGATTAGAATGAATACCAAATAATATTGAATATAAGGAAGAAAATGCAGTAGGAAAAATTACAAATATCTTGAAACAAAATAATGTAGATTGTCAATATTCTCTAGAACTATTATGAATAAAATGATTTAAAAAAATATTTAATAAAACAAATATATCTTCAGAAATTGTATATGAAGAAATAAGTAGTTTTATGAAAGTTAATATAAAAAAAGTAATACCAAAACTCGATTCTTGAGACCTAAAAACTATAGGAATAAAAATTTGACTACCAAAGTTAACAGAAGAACAACACAAATTAGCAGTATTAAATATCTTAGAAAAAGACTCATTAACACTTAAAACCCTGACAGTAAATAAAGTAAAAACTAAGTATTGGAAAAATAAACATTTTAGATACTTTTTATCACATAAATACTGAGTAACAGATGTTAAAAAAGTAAGTAGTAAATATATAGAAGAATTGAGGGTAGATCTAGGATAATTAAAATGGTCATTTTCTTTCCAGCGTGAAAAAATAACAAAAAATAATACTTAGTTTTAC
>CAYFPB010000151.1:0-2366 GCA_964344895.1 uncultured Candidatus Peribacteria bacterium
TTCTAGTTGGTCAATCTGACTGTCATGAATATGCCATTCAAAAAACTAAAGTCCAACCACCTCACTCAGTTGTCATATCACAATATACTTGAAAAGATCATGATCAATCTGGATTTATCCAATATGTCCCATCTCAACTACTTCATCATTTATCTAATATTTCTTTACATGAGTTACCAGGAAAAGCATCTGTTCAAATAAGTATTTTAGAATTTATATCACTTACTTGATTTTCTAATGATAAAATCTTATCATTTACACTTTGATACCACCCAGCCCCTATACTATCACCACTAGATATAGTTTATGTTGTTACTGATACTATATTAGCGGCATATACTACTCAAAATACTGTAACTGTTAATCATAATCAAAATATTATTGATTTTTGTAATGTATTTAATATTTCTTGTTTTTTCATAATAAAAAAGAGTAATAAAATAATTTTTTCCTTATTTCCTTCCCTTAGACTTAAGGGAAGGATGCCTGAAAGGCAGGATGGGTTAATTTTTATTACTCTTAGTATATTTATTTCTTTATGGATTGCAATAGGAAAAATTGTTTAGTTTTACTTCTTCCCTAGACATATTACATATTCTTCATGAGAACTATTACGACAGGCCATTGGTTTGTAGGTTTTCATTGAAGTAAATCTTTTTTTGACCTGCATTACTAAATCATTAAAGTCTTCTCATTTAAATACTTTTAGTATCATGTTTCAGCCTTTTTTTAAGAATCTATCTGAAAACTTTGCTATTTCTATATTTAATTCTACAGAAGCATATTGATCTACATCAAATCTACCTGTTGTATTTGGGGCTATATCTGATGTTATTAAATCAAACTGATCATCTCATATTATTTCTATTACTTGCTTACTTAACTCATCATAGTTGAATATATCTTGAACCAATGTTGTTACATTTGGATATGAAAAAGGTTTACATTCTTTTAAATCTACTCATATAATTGTTTTTTCTCTTACAATATTTCTTATTGCTTGTAGAAAACTACCGGGTGCACATCAGATGTCCATCACTGAAAAATCAGGCTTAATCAAATCAAACCTTTCTTGTATCTCAAGTAACTTATAAACACTTCTTGCTCTATACCCTGCTTTTCTAGCTTTTATTGCATACTCATCATTCACAACAAACTTCCCCTGAGAAACTTTCTTCTTCCTATGAAAACCTGTTTTTTGAGGTCCTCTCTGTCTATTTTGTGTTCTATTTCTTTTTGCCATAGATTATTATTTTTTTATATTCTTTATATTATAAAGATTAACTAAAATAAGTCAAAAATAAAAACTCTTTAAAGAGTTTTTATTTTTTATCTTATCATTACAACAGTCTTTGCATTTCAAACTGTACTTCAACACATCCATGAAGTATTAGACCGAGATATTAAACCTCCCCGACCTGTACACCATAAACTATTATCTGATTTATAATACCATTTCCAAGATTGACTTCACCGAATGTGTTGCCAACCATGTGAGTTAGTGTGTATTCAATTTGTACAATTATTACTAGCCCATGAATTATAACTTCCCCCTATAGATTTTGTTCTAAAGTTTATATTTTTACATGTATCATTATATTGACCTATATATTTTCAATCCCACTGATGTATATTATAATACCCTCATTGTTCCCAGTAATATTCTTTATTTGAAATAGAAAATATTTTATCAACTTTTCATCATGTAGCATTTCATAACCGTTTACATCAGCTACTAGATCAAGTTGGTAGTCAATTATCATTTCACAAAGCTGATCATGGATGTCACATTGATGTATTTATACATCTTACAACCATAGCCCAACCTCATCAATCTGTAGTCATATCACAATGTACTTGAAAAGCTGATCATCAATCAGGACTTATCCAATATAGTCAATCTCAAGTACTATCTCAATTATCTAATATATCTTTACATGATAATCATGGTTTTGAAGATATTGATCAAAGTTTGACTTTTACTTCATTTATCAATGCATCTACCTCTGCTTTTGTATAAGTATTTGATTTATCTGCTTTTCATGTTATATCTTGATGACTTGTTAAATATCATTTTCCATTCACCTCAGTTTTAGTATATACATCTGTCTTACTATATGTATTTAACAACTTATCATTAACAGCCTGATACCACCCAGCACCTATACTATCACCACTAGAAATAGTTTGTGTTGTTACTGATATTATATTTGCAGCATACACTACTCAAAATACTGTAACTGTTAATCATAATCAAAATATTACTGATTTTTGTAATGTATTTAATATTTCTTGTTTTTTCATAATTTTTAAATTAAAGGGTAAATAAATAGTTTTGTGTATCTGGAATTTTTAACTACAAGAAA
>CAYFPB010000152.1:0-2365 GCA_964344895.1 uncultured Candidatus Peribacteria bacterium
TAATAGATAACATGTTGTAGATTTATCTAAAGTAAGACTTACATTAGTTCAATTTATTTTATCAGTTCATACTGTTCATATCATATATGATGGTAAATTTTGATATTTAACCCAAGAAGTACGTCCATCATTTATATATAATTGATTAGTTCCTGTTAAAGTAACTTTATTATTTCCTCCTCATGATATAGTTAATTTAGGTTTTATTTGTGTTGGAGTATATATACTCAAATCATTCCCATTAGGACTACCTGCTACAGAACTATCTTTAATACTTGTGTCTCAGTTTGTATTATCAGAGTGAATTAATAGTTTTGTATTAGCATCTCTTTCAAACTTTGTTGTTTGAGGTGTAAATGCTGTAGTATAACGTGCTACATCTGATACTCTCATTTCATCTACATACCCTGTAAAGTGTTCTCAAGCTATTGTTGATGATGTTCATGCTAATGCTCATATAACTGTATATGTTTGTGTAAAATTGCTAGTATTATTTGCACTGTCTTTTTCTACACCATCTACATAAACTTTTAATACTCAATTATGTCTAACAAATGCTGTATGATGCCATGTATTTGCAATATATGTATTATGTGGTCATGCTAATACTTCTCATGATCAATGAACATAAAATACTGGATAAGAACTACCTTGAGTTCACATACTGTAACCTGAAGATGCTCTAGTTGTACCAAATAATGTTATATAATTATAAAAACTATCATGTTTATGCCAATATTCTATTGTAAAATCTCATGTTCAAAATGCAAAAGCTGAATCATTTAAAGTTAATGCATCATTTCAATCAAAATATACAGAACTAGTTCAAAACTTACTAGCTGTAGTTGAGTGGTTAGTATTACCATTTACTGTAATAGTTTTTCCAACTCCTTCAGCTGCTAACCAATCATTTCAATTTGTTGTACTGTCTTTACCTACATTAGTAGAATCATTAAAGTCTAGATTAAATCAGTTTGTACCAAAATCACCTGTATAGTCAACTGGAGACCAAACTCAATTAACATTCGCACCAAAACTTTCTGGAGCTAAAGCTATTCCATCAACAAAATTCACATCTGCCATGTATCAGTCGAAAAACCTTCATGAAAAAGCAGGTGATTTTCATAACATATGAACTGTATTTTGATTTACTCAAGCTTCAAAATTTGGAGTAAGGATTGAAAAAGCTGGAATATTTTGATCAACTCAATTAACATAAACTTTTAATCTATCTGAATCTGTAGCCTTTGCAGTATCCAAAGCAATTAATATATGATACCAATCAGTAGTACTTGAAAATACATTTGTTGTTTTAACTCTTAATGAATTTGTTGTACAATATATATTATTACTAACACTATCATTACTTTGATATCAAAAACCACACTCAAACCATCAACTATCTGTATTAGCAGACCATCCTCAAAACAACACTTGTCTATCACTTGTACTTAAACTATTTCTCTTAACCCATCAACTCCATGTCCAAGTTTTTCTATCTCAAATTACACTTGGTGTCTAGATAAATAAGCATTTTTTGTGCTGTCAAATTTTAGTGAGTTTGAAATATTTGAAGTTTTTACTGTAACTTTTGTTAGTTTTAAGTCCCAGAAATCATGTGGTATATCTGTTGGTGATGTTGCTGTGGACATACTTACAGTTGGGTGTACAGATCATACAGGATACAGTCTTGTTTGTCAGTCATCATCTACACGACTTCTTAATTTAACATACCTTCATGTTCATGTCATTTCATGAGTATAAGCTGTTGGAAACATACTATTTCAAATAGTTCACTGATTTACATCAATTCATGCATCATATATAGTTGTCCAATTAACATTATCATCTGAAACATATACAGCTAGAGATGATGTTCAATAATTATGATTACTTGTACCAAATCAAGTTGTAACCATGTTTCATACCTTTATAAATGATCAAGGACCTGCATCCATAACTGTAACTACATCTCATCAAGACTCAGCATTAACCACTTGATAAGATCATCATTTAAATAATAAAGAGTTTTTTAAAGTAGATAATCAATTATTATCCCGGAATTGTGTACTTCATAATTCTGTGAACTCTACATTGTTTGCTATATCTTCATTTGTAGTATAAACTGTTGTTGTATATTTAGAAACCTCACAAACACTATTACTTAAATCATATCAATCATTACAAGTAATAGATCCAGCCACTTCATTACTTCAGGCAATTTGTCCATCATTACAAGTAAAATCCTGAGTATAGTTTTGTATCCCATTTATAACATCCATTGTTTTTGAAACAGATTGTGTTTCTCAGTGTGTTAATGCTGGTATAGAATATGAGTTTTGTATTGTTGCGCTACAGTCTTTAT
>CAYFPB010000153.1:0-2353 GCA_964344895.1 uncultured Candidatus Peribacteria bacterium
TTATGATTTTATAGATTCTACTAAAAGTGGTCGGATTTGAAACGGGACGATAGACAAAAGAGATTAAAATGTTAAGTGATAATTATCTATACCAATTTTATGATTTTATAGATTCTACTAAAAGTGGTCGGATTTGAAACGGGACGATAGAGTTTTCTATACTTTTTTCTTTACAAAAACAAAAAAATAAATAATATATTAGCACTTAAAATACTTAAGTGCTATTTTATTTTAAAAAGTTCCTTTGATTTCTTCCTTTTTAAAAGGGAGTACCCTGGAGTGTAATGGAAGGGGGAGGGATTATTAACCAACAAAAATATATGTCAAAACATAATTTTGAAGCTGAAACTTGAAGGATATTAGAATTGTTAACACATAGTATATATTCAAATAAAGAAATATTTTTAAGAGAATTAGTATCAAACTCTGCTGATGCAATAGATAAAGCTAGATTAAAAAGCTTAACTGATACAAGTTTTTTATGAGATGATAGTGAGTTTAAAATAACAATAACAAGTGATGAAAAAAATAATACTGTTACTATAGAAGATAATGGTATAGGTATGAGTGAAGAAGAATTAGTCTCTCACTTAGGTACTATAGCAAAATCTGGAACAAAAGAATTTATAGAAAAATTACAAAAAGCAAAAGAAGACTGAGAACATAACCTGATAGGACAATTTTGAGTATGATTTTACTCAAGCTTTATGGTTGCTGATAAAGTAGAAGTAGAATCAAGAAGTGCTTTAGATACAAAAGCTCATAAATGGATGAGTGATGGAAAAACAGGATATGATATAGAAGAAATAGAAAAAGAAACAAGAGGTACAAAAATCACACTATATATAAATGAAGCAAATGCAGAACTAGCAAAAGAGTGGAAACTAAAAGAATTAGTTAAAAAATACAGTAACTATGTATGAGTGCCAATTATGATGAAGGAATATGATTCTAGAACAGAAGAAGAAAAACAAAAAGAACCAAAACAAATGTGATTTGAACAAGTAAATGAAACACAACCAATATGGAAAAAATCAAAAAATGATATAACAAAAGAAGAATACAAAGCTTTTTACCAAACTGTAAGTAATGATTGGAATGAACCACTATTTACTATGCATAACAATGTAGAGTGAATGGCAAGTTATAAATCTATACTATTCTCTCCAAAAGAAGTGAATATGTACCAAAATTTATCAGATCCAAACTTAGAATATGGACCAAAACTGTATGTACAAAATGTACTTATTCTAGAAAATGCAAAAGAACTATTACCAGTATGGCTTAGATTTGTATCATGAGTAGTGGAAACAAATGACTTACCACTTAATATATCAAGAGAAATGTTACAAGATAATACAACTCTTGATAAAATCAAAAAATGACTTACAAAAAAAGTAATAACTGAGCTTAAAAAATCACTAAAAAATAACAAAGAAGATTATTTAAAATTTTGGTCAAACTATTGAAAAATAGTAAAAGAATGAATACATTATGAGTTTGATTTAAAAGAACAAATAGCATGAGTTAGTCTATTTAATTCAGTAAATGAACCAAATGGGGTAACATTAGATGAATATCTTGTAGGGGCAGACCTTGTGTCTGCCCAAGCAGATGAAAATAGTTCTGCCCAAGCAGATGATGAAACAGAAAAGGATGCTAAAAAAGAGAAAGAAAATAAAAAAACAATATATTACATAATAGCTAAGTCAGAAGCTGAAGCTTTAGCTAGTCCATATTTGGCTCAATTCAGAGAAAAAAATATAGATGTACTTGTATTAACTGATGCGATTGATTCGTTTCTAGTACAATGATTTAATGAATATAAGTGAGCAAGTCTAGTATCTATTACTTCATGAGATATAGAATTAGAAGAAAAAACTCAAGAACAAAAGAAACAAGAGGAAGAAAAACAAAAAGAATATACAGCAATATTTGATCTAGTAAAATCTACTATATGAGAAGATAGAATAGAAAAAGTAGAGTTTAATGATAAACTATGAGATGCTTTATGAGCACTTAAAACTTGAGAAGGATGAATAGATCCACAACTAGAAAAAATGATGAAAGCAATGGGACAAGAAGTACCAGTACAAAAAAGAATACTAGAGCTAAATCCAAAAAATCCACTAGTTGAATCTATGAAAACAGAGTTTGAGCTTGATTTGAAATCAGAAAAACTACAAGATGTAATAAAATATGCTTATTCTCAAGCTATTTTATTAGAATGATGAGAACTACAAAATCCAGCAGAATTCATAGCTTTAACAAATAAATTTGCAGGAGGTTATATGAAGTAAAAAAAACGGCTCTTTTCTTCCTAACGTGAAAATTTTACACAAAAAAACACAAA
>CAYFPB010000154.1:0-2324 GCA_964344895.1 uncultured Candidatus Peribacteria bacterium
GTAAAAAGAGTCTTTTTAAGACTCTTTTTTTTATTTATTGTATTTTTCTAATACTTCTTCATATTTATTTTGTAAATCACCTTTAGTATTTATTGAACCTAATGGTATTTTTATATCTTTACTAAAAAATCATTTTACTGAGTTATCTAACTCAATATATGGTTCCTGATTATTACCTCATTCAACTAATATATCTTCCATTTTTCAATCTTTTGTTTCATAACTTCACATTTTTATAGATGTCCATTCAGAATCTTTAGATAGATTTTTTACTTGATTATATTTACTATCAGCTATTTCTGAAGAATTGTCATTTGTTTCTATTTTCTCTACTTCTCATACTTCTACTATTGCTTCAGGTCCTTCAATTTGTTCTCACATTTCAACTACTTCTGATGTTTTATTTTTATTGTTATATCTTTCTGTTAATTCTTTTAAAGCTTCTTCTTCATCTTCTACATTTGGTTTTCATTCAAAATTATACCATAAGTCATTGAATAATCCTGGTACTTGTAGTTCCATCCAGTATCTACCATTATCATTACCAACATATACATTTGCTACTTTTCCATCTTCTAAAGTAACTTTATCAGTTTTTCAATATAGTTTTTCTTCTACTTTTTCTGTAAAACTTTTTTCTTCTTGTATTCAATCAACTATAGCTCTTTGTTCTGGAGTAATTGTTTCTGGTATATTACTAGCATCTGCTTTATACATCTCTAGATTTGCTTTTTTTTCTACTTCTATTTTTAATTTTTCTAATTTTCAAACTATTTTAGCTTGAAATGATGCTATATCTATTATTCATAAGTCTTGTATATTTTGATCAAGTTTTTGTATATTTTTACTTAATAATGTTAAACTTGCATTATCATTAAAACTATCAAATTGTTCATTGAAATATTTTTCAAACGATGTTTTTATTAGATTAGAAAATTCTTGTGGTTCATTTCAAAATAATTTTTGTAATTTATAAAATCAACTGAATCAATAATCTAATAAATATGTTTGTACAAATCTATCATTATTTGTTATTGTAATTTTATCCAAAGTTGCTTCTTTAGGATCTCAATCAAGTTTTAATATTCAATTTGAAGAATTGGCTAATAATTCTACCTGCCTTCAGTATTCTTCTTTAGTTTCTTGTTGTTCTTCAGCTGCTAATCTCTCTTTTCTTTTCTTTAATCCTTCTTGTATAGCTTCTTGTCATCTTTGTATATTTTCAGTTTCTGCTGTTGATGCTGCTATTGATGCTGTTGTTTGTGGTGTTGGTTGAGCTGCTGGTTGAGTTGATTGCACTGTTGAGGCAGATTTTACTTTAGGTTTTTGTTCTACAGCTATAACTGTTTCTGGTTTTTGTAATTCAGCTGCTTGAGCTGCTGGTATAATATAATTAATAACATCTGCTATCATAGTTTCTCAACTTTGTCAATCAGATATTCTTTTACTTACAGTTTTTTTAACTTCTTCAATTTGTGAAATAAGTGACACTTTACTACTATCATCAGCTTTAACAAGATATATATTATCTTTAATAGAATTTAGAGCTTTTAAACTAGATTTTAGATTAGTTAATTTTGTTGTTTTATTAATTCATGAAATAATTACATTAACAGAATTTTCTAAATCAGCCAATTTTACTCATTTCATTGCCTCTTTATTATCTGCTAAATCTATACTACCCATTGTATAATCATCTATTTCAAGTTCATTATTATTATATGAATGATCAGTAGCTAAAAAATCAAAAGCTCATTTTTTATATCATTCATCTGTCATAGAAAAAGCTAGGTCAGTTCATTTATTCCTTCAAAATACTTGTATATCACCTCAAGTTAATACCAATGAAATACCTTCTTTAACTCAATCTGATCATAAGTTTTTAATTACTTCTCATAATAATTCTCAATAGGTTTTTGGTAAAACAACATTTACTTTTTCTCATAGCATAGTAATAATATGTGAAAAAACTTTATAATCACCATTATTTTTTACTGTAAAACCATTTTCAAGCATATTTTCTAGAGATCCTTTTAATGCATCTTTAGTTGCATCAGTAATTTCTGATGATTCAGATTCAAGTCTATCTGATAACTCTTGTAAGTTAGCTAAATCTTCTCAATCAATCTTTTTATCAGCTTGCATAGCTTCTAATATTTCTTTTGATGTTTTTGATACAACATCTTGTTTAGGTTCTTCACCTGCAGCTGGTCCCTCAAGTCTAGCAAAGTCATTTTTAACAGTCATTAAAAATAAATTTTTATAATTTTTTATAAGTGTAAACATAGTTTTTAAAATTAATAAATAATATTTTTATTTTACTT
>CAYFPB010000155.1:0-2300 GCA_964344895.1 uncultured Candidatus Peribacteria bacterium
AGTAAAACTAAGTATTATTTTTTGTTATTTTTTCACGCTGGAAAGAAAATGACCGAAAAAAGAGAGGCTAAGGACCTCTCTTTTTTCTATTTTTCCTCATAGTTTGCTAATGAGTTACTAGTATTATATTATATTTTTTATAAAATGTAAAAGATTTTTTAATTACCTAGCATTAGCATACTTAAACGGTGCTTCCGCAAAGGCTATGTAGATATATTCTCAAGCAGATGTATTAGTTAAATTTCATGATTCTCTAATTTTAAAACCATTACTTGTAAAATCTAATACAGCAACTCATGTTTCTTCAGTATTTGTTAAATTAGCATAAAGTCTATCTTCTACATAATTGCTATTATCTCTTCATGTATCTAATATTGTCCATGAACCAGTATTATTTATCTTTTTAACCATAACATACTTAGGCTTAAACCCAGTATAAACAAATGGTCCATCAGCATTTCAATTACCTGTATAGCTTCATACTTTACTATATCATGGTACTGAGTGGAAGGCATAGGCTATCATTTTATGCCCTGTTCCATTTGTTTCATTACTTGCTCCTGTAACAAATGTATTTATATTAGATATCCCCTCAAAACGTCCTACTGCTGTAGTATTTGAAGCAGAAGTTGTATTAAGAGATAAAAAACCTGTTGGGCTTATAGAGTTTTGGTATACTGTCCAATCTCTAGCTTCATTTCTATTTTTAATAATAATCATTTCTGGTGCTTGAGTTAAGCCATGACCAATAGTTGGGCTAGTAATACCTCTATCTCACGTCCAACTCACAATACTAAAACCTGCATCAGGATTAGCACTTACTTGAGAACTTATACTTCAATCATTATTTGTAACTGCAGCTCAATCTGCTTTCCAGTTCCATGCTACATGAGTAGATCATGTATTACCATTCCATACTCATGATCCATTTCATGATCATACTAAGCTGAATCAATCTGAATTAAATGATGATACTCAGTTTGTATTATTGTATTCTGTTGAGGTTGTATTTGATGATAATTCATTTGATGATCATCTAATTACATCAACTAACACATTATTATCTAAACTACTACGTTTTTTTCACCATACTAAATCTGGTTGAAATTTTAATCAAGTTATATCATGTTGTGCATTTGTTGCTGTCCATGTTAGAACATCAAAATGCTTACTTGGGTCTTTGATTGTATTTTTTGTATAAGTTGTGAATCATCAATTATATAATTGAGAAAACTCTGTTGTTGATAGTGCTTTTTTCCAGATTGCAAAGTCATCAATATTTCATGTTACATTTTGTCCTGGCCATCCACCACCTTGGTCATTTTTACCGATAAGTAAATTTGCAGATTTGTTATCAAGAGTATCAAAAAAAGATGATGATGTGTTAGTTGCAACTTCTACACCATTTCTGAATAGTTTATACGTTTTTCCTGTTCTTACAAGAGAAATATTATACCAAGTCCCTGCTGTATAACTAGTTCCTGCTCCTGATTCAGTCACAGCTCCAATTACACCATATTTTGTAGTTCAGGTTTTATATTCCCAGTCAAAAGCTAAACCATTTGTTGTATTATAGCGTAGACGCCAAAAGTTATCATTCCGTGGAGATGCTCCTTGAGTAACAAATGTTTGATCTACACTTGTATTTCATGGTTTCCACCAAAAGTTTATAGAAAAGTCTGAGCTTCAAAAGTACCAGTCATCTGAATCTGGAATTGAAACATAATCATCACTTCAATCAAAGCTTGCTCAATTACCAATTACTCAATCACTATTAGCCGATACTCAATTTTGTCATGTTCAATTATTCCCATTACCTGAAGCATCATTATAGTTTCCATCCATTGGCCAATAAGCAACTAATCAAGTATTCAAACTACTCACTGCTGATGTAGTTCATCCAAATGTAGTAAAACTATATGTATCAGGTAGATTCTCAGTACTTAATGCCTTAAATCCAGTTGGTGGACAATATTTAAATCTACCTCAAGCTTCAAGACAGTCTTGTAATCATGTTTGCCCTCATTGACCGAAGTTAATAATAAAACCTGAAGACACTCATTCCATAGTTGCTAATGGAATAACATTATTATAAGAAAAAGTTTCTGTTTTTTTATAAACTCAATTCAAATAAAAATCAACTTTCTTAGCATCTCTATCTAATGCTATACCAATAATATCTCAATCAGAAAAAGTTGGTGATCAAGTATATCATTCTATAACTCTCCGATCAATATTTGCATGATTTGTAACTTTCAAAATAGAAATGTCCGGTTTTTACAAAATAGAAATGTCCTATA
>CAYFPB010000156.1:0-2263 GCA_964344895.1 uncultured Candidatus Peribacteria bacterium
TTAACCCCTCTCGGGCTAAAGCCCGGGGTTTATGACCCACTATATGTAAATTAAATATAGGTGTATATTCTCATCTATTATCTCAATCTTCTCTTCAAACTCATACATAATCATATCAATTCAAATTTTCTTTCAAATAATCCATCCAAACTGGATCAGCTTCTTGTAATCATATACTATCTGGACTATATTTTTGTATTAATTTTATAATCTCTAGCTTTCTCTCATTAAAACTTTCAGTATCTTGATATGAGTTTTTGATATTATATGTCATTATTCTAATATGATTTTCTTCCTTTAAAAAAGAAGGATTGTCAAAATCATAAGGAAAAATCAATGCTCATAATATTAATACAATAGAAATGATTATTATTAATATTTTTTTCATATTTATTTAATGTTAAAGTTTATTTATTTCTATACCCTAATCAACTCCAATTTCTCCCCCCTACTCATTTTCTTAATCTCACTCTCCCTTTTACATGCATCACTCCTACTCTCAAAAGATTCACTATATACTATTTCTACAGGTTGCCTGACTCTAGTATACTTTGCTCAACCAACTATTTCTCAGTTATGCTGCCTAAGTCTCCTATCAAGATCAGTTGTAATACCTGTATAAAGAGTATCATCATTGCATTTTAAAATATAAGTGTAATACATAACAAAAAAGATAAATAATATAGAACTATATTATTTATCTTTTTTGTTTTAGCAATCAAAAATAATTATTTTTTCTGAAATGTAATTTCTAACTTATCATCATGTTCTACAAAATCTAAATTTATCCCCTCTCAAGCTATTTCTGGTAAATCTCTTATTAAATCACCATATTGATTTTTATCTCAAGTAAAATAATGTATATATTTATGGTACTTTCAAGCTAGATCATTATCTTTTAGTTTATTAATATTTGCTTTAAAGACTTCTACTATATTTGTTCTACCATCATCACTAAATCATATAGATAATCATCTAGATTCTTTAGATAATATATCTAAAATTGGTTTTTTGTATAATCTTTCAAGTATATAATAAACATGATTTACATAATTATTCATTACTTGTCACTTTATTTCTCAATTATTATAACCATTTACTGGAAGATCCCATAGTTTTGCAACATGAGGATTATTAATTCATATATAGTATACAATCCAAGTTAAGTAATAATCTACTACTTTTCTAGGATCATCTTCTGATAAATTAAAATTTTTTATTATATTTTCTACTTGTTCCTCTTTTTCTTCTACTGTTAATATAGTTTTATTAATATACTTTATTCATCTTTCTATCACATCTGGTGAATTTCATCTAGCAGTAATAATTGAACATATTCTTGCTTTTACCAGAAATATATCTTTGAAAGATTCAAGACTTGGTGAGACTTTTCAAAAGTCTAGAGCTTCTTTTATATCAGTAATAAATGAATCTGGTCAGTCACAAAGTCTAGCAACCTCTGGATGAGAATAAACATCTGCTGACTCCCTAAAGTTTAATAGTGTTGAGTCAATATCTCAATCTACTAAAAATGTATAATCTGGATTATTAAAATATTTTCAAGAGTTTAATTCTGTTGTATCAACAATTTTACCTGTTGCTACTTCTTTAAAGTACCATT
The DNA here is from genome assembly GCA_964344895.1 of uncultured Candidatus Peribacteria bacterium. Lineage (GTDB taxonomy): Bacteria > Patescibacteriota > Gracilibacteria > BD1-5 > UBA6164 > UBA6164. Next base: position 1,622 of record CAYFPB010000156.1, read on the forward strand.
TAGTTATTTGATTTGTTGGTAATACATTACCATCAAGATCAAATCCTCAAACAGCAATTCTATCATTATCTAATTTTAATCAATTCATAATTTTTTATTTTTTATTTTTTTAAACATATATATATTAGTATTTTTTTACAAAAGTCAAATATATTTAATAAATAAAAATAGATAACTAATTTTTAGTTATCTATTTTTATTATTTAGCTTCATATATTCATTTTACATATACAAATGATACAAATTCTTTTCATCATACTATTAATAATAATCTCTCTCTTCATTCTTTATTTCATTTTAATACATATCATGTTTCTGAATCTAATACTTCATAATATCATTTATTTAAAAATGCCTTTGCTTTATATTCTGTCTTTTTTAAATCTTTACTACTTAGTTTTGTTCCATCTTTTAATAATACACTAAATAATAATTCTCTTTCTTCTCATACTTTTAGTGCTTTTGTTCTTACTGTTGATTCATAAATTATATTACTTACTTTTCCTTTTAAATCTCTCTCTTCTTCCTTAACTTCTTCTTCCTCTGGTGTTTCCTCTTTAACCTCTTCTTCTACTGGTGCTTCTTCTTTAACTTCTTCTTCCTCTGGTGTTTCCTCTTTAACCTCTTCTTCTACTGGTGCTT
>CAYFPB010000157.1:0-2241 GCA_964344895.1 uncultured Candidatus Peribacteria bacterium
ATTTTTTATAGTAGCTATTTTTCCAGATACACAAAATTTTTTACAGACTCAAAAACGCAAATCTTTTTTTGATTTTTTTCAAAAACAAAAAAATCCCCTCTCCTCCGAAGGAAAGGAGTTAAGGGGGAGTTCTAAAACACCTTTGCCTTAAAATCCTTACTATTCATCAATGTTGCTTGTCAGTCTTTACCTTGGGTAAACACAAATAATCCAGCTTTCTCTGCTAGTTTTTCTTGATGTGATCATACTATTAATCCTCATATTCAGCCATACAATGTATAGTTTTTATACTGAGGAAATAGTATTTTAAACTTTGGTAGTTGTTTTTCTACAAACTTTTTTATATAGTCATTTCTCATTTTATTCTTTACTTCTACTACAACTATATCCTTTCCATTTATTCACATCAAATCATATTCTCATTCTAATGTAGAACCATCATCTAGTTTTATTCTATTCTTAAACTTTGTTGCTATATCATCTACTTCTATTCACCTATTTCTCATCATAGATTTCATATTTCTTCTAAATAAATCTATTCATACTTCTTCTTGACTCCTTCATATTCATCATAAATCTTCTCTAAGTTTTTTTATGTCTTTTTCATATTCTTCTTTTCTGATTCTTTCTTCCTCTTTTCTAGCTTTTTCCTTTTCTTTTCTAGTTTTTTCCATTTGCCTAGATGTTTCCTTTTGTGATTTTATTAAATCCTCCAACATTTTTTCCATCCTATCCATTCTTTCTGTCATAGTTTTATTCTTAAATTTTAAACTTACAATTCTAGTCTATTCAATTATTCTTCTTTGTCAAAACTTTTATATATTTTTTATACTCACTTTTAACCTAAATTAAATTTCTACATTTTTTCTTAATATCAAAAAAAGACATAGAAATTTTTATTTCTATGTCTTTTTTTGTGTTTATAAAGTAGAGAATGAACAATCTATTGCTATATTTGTTTTTATTATAATCCGAGAATTATGATCCCGTGATGAATTTAATCATGTATAAGGAGTTCTTGTTATTTTTAATTGTTCTGATATATTCTGTCAATTAGTAGGATGTGTTCAAGTTACAACTCTTTCTACACTCCAACTTCATTGTCATTCATGGCTTTCATATCTTTGTTCATTCATTCTAATAATTCAAGTATATTGATTTGTAATAGCATTTACCTTATATTCTGATCAATATAGAGCTCATCCTCCATGTTGTGTAATAGCTTGTATATCAAAGAATCTCATAGATCAATTTCAATGATTACATAATAATGAAAGATTTGTACCATTACCACTACCTTTTGAAAAAACATAAGTATATAATCAGTTTTGTTTTATTACTCAGTTTACATCCAATTTTGCAGCTGGTGCTGTTGTTCAAATTCAGACGTTACCATTTTCATCTATTCTCATTCTTTCTCAAAAACTATGTGACTTTGTTGTACTAAAAATTAATTCACTACTTATGTCTGCTGTTCCAATTGCTTTTATTTGTGCTTTTTTTGAATCACCATTAGAGTTTAATATCCCAAAATCTATTGTAGCATCTGTTACCTGATTACCACTTTTGGTACCAGCTATAGTTAAATCTTCTGTTGGAGTTTTAGTTCCAATCCCTACTCTACCATAACTATCTATACGCATTTTTTCACCATCAGCACGTCAAAAAATATGTTGATCTGCATTATTGATAATATTCACAAATGAAGCAGTAGATCTATTATAGTGATTAATAGTATTTCACCCCAAAGAATCACCTGGATAAAACTCAAAACCTTCTTCATTATTGTTTGAAACAACAAATTTACGCTGTGGACTACTAGTCCCAATCCCAACATTCCCACTACTCACACTAATCCCTCATAACTTATTATTAACATCCTGATACCAGTTAGCAGTAATGCTATCTCAACTACTTACTGTTGGATCTGTTGTTGAAGTAATGCTGGCTGCATAGGCTACTGAGAATACTGTTAGTCAGAAAAATGTTCAGAATACTATTCCCTTGTAGGCTGACTTGGTAGTGTTTGTTAGTAGTTTTTTCATGGCGATTAAAATTATATTAATAAATTATTATATCCAGGACACCCACAAGGGGTATCCCTACAATACTATATTCCCGTAGGGGCATCCCTTGTGGATGCCCTGGATTTTAATAGCTAATTGCTATCCAATTAATCCCATTATAAAAAAAAAAAAAACGCAAATCTTTTTTTGATTTTTTTCAAAAACAAAAAAATCC
>CAYFPB010000158.1:0-2227 GCA_964344895.1 uncultured Candidatus Peribacteria bacterium
GTGATTTTTTTGTTATTTCTTTCTTTTTACATTCCCTTATTATTCAGGATTATTTTATTTCTTTTTTTATTTTTACCTAAAGTGTTAAAAGTCAAATAAAAAAATTGACAAAAATAACTTTTAACTATAATTTAGCTAAATTTATATTTTTTCAAAAAATACATATGTTTTTAAGTAGTAGACAAAAGGATATCTTGGCAAATACAATTTTCTCACAATCACCTTGAGAAAAAATAAATAATGAAACAAAAAATAAAACAGACAAAATTATAAAGTATTGAAAAATAAACCTACACAATACTTTAAGGATTATTATAACAGAATTAATTTCAAGTACGGAAGTAACAAAGTGTTATCCAAAACAAGTTGTAACAAATATTAATTCTATACTTCTTGAAGAAAAATACCCTTGAATATCTTTAACCTTAAAGAAAAAAATAAAAAATTGGTTAAAAGAGAAAAAAGCTTTTCTAGAAGAAAACGGCCTTGATCTAAAATCTTATATAATAGGTAAACTTTTAGAAACTCCTGAAACTTTTTTGAGTTCATTAATAAAAGAACTAGAAATAGACTTTTATAATCCTAGCAACATGGAAGGGGTAGGAATAAATCCTAATAACCTAAAGGATATACCAATCCAAGCAAAAGAAGCTAGAGAAGCCTGAGTACCTAATGAATACAACGCTACAATTTGAGTACTTAAAGATGATAAGTGAAATATAGTAGTAAATGGAAAAATAGCAGATAACTTAACTTTTCCTAGAAATGATCAAAGTTTTCGTAATAAAGTATTAGATTATCACCCTTGAGAGTGAAGTGAAATATTCAGAACAGCTATAGAGTATTTAATAAAAAGAGAAGAAAAGCTCTATAACTGGCCTAAAATTAAATGAGTTCATACTAGACCTTACTTCATACCTGGAGGAGGAGGGGGATTAAGTATTTTTAGAGATTTTTTCTTAGAGGAATGAGATTTAGTACTAGTACCTAATTTTAGATGGCCAAACATAGATTGAATAATCATAAATAAAACAAAAGTATTACCAGCTGAATTAGATATTATAAATAAAGACTGAACTCTAAACTTTAATTCATTAAAGGATAGCTTAACAAATGCGATAGAACAGTGAAGAAAAAAAGTATCTATATATCTTAATTTTCCATCTAACCCTACCTGAACAAATTTAAGTAAAAATGATGCAGAAGAATTAAATAATATATTAAAAACGTTTGAAAAACAGATTAATATCCAAATAATTTTAGATGATCCATACTGAGCCTTTAGCATAGAAAATGAATCAAAAGAAAAATTAAAAGAAAATAAAGGTTGATACATATCAAAATTACAAGCCATAAGAAAACTAATACCTCATTGACAAAAAGCTATACCTAAACTAACTACACCTCTATCTTATTATATAGATACTAGTAACAACATAGACATTATAGAATTATGAAGTCATGGAACAAAAGAGGCTTGAGTATACTGATTAAGAGCTTGAGTACTAAGAGTTTTTACAAATAAAAATAAAAAAGATGATTTAGAGAAGAAACTTAACAAAGCAATTAGAGAAACTTTTTCAATGTCACCAAGTCTTCCTCAATGAATAATCAGTAGAGCTATTCTAGGAAACTTACTAGATTGATACAAACCTTGAAAACAAAGTATACAAGAATACCTAAAGTCTTTAAATAAAAATATAATTAATTACAATTTAGATGAATATATAAAAGCAAGAACAACTATGCTAAAAGTTATTTATCCAAAAATAGAAAAATTAAAACACGAAATAGTAGATAAATGTGGGGATTTTTTAACCCCCATGGAAAACATACAAGATTGAACTGAAAACACATGAGGTTTTGTTTTAAATTTCACCTTAACACAACAAGCAAAAAATGAATGATTAGATTTAGAAAAATTAAGAGAAAGCTGTTTATCCAAATGAGAAAATGGTATAGCTTTCACAACCTTTAAAGATAATGTGACTTGAGAAAAATCAATGAGAGTATCTTTAATAGCCTGAGCCCCTAAAATGTTTGCTGAAATACTAGAAGATTCTATTTTTTCTGAAACAACAGGCAAACAAATGGCCGAGTTATTAGAAGTACAAATAGATGAATTACAAGAAACACTTACTGATTCAAAATAAAAAAATAAAAAATCTAGAATTTTTATGTCAACGTTAAGTTAAAATGTCCCTATTTCAGTTAAAGTAGAAATGTC
>CAYFPB010000159.1:0-2220 GCA_964344895.1 uncultured Candidatus Peribacteria bacterium
TTTTTTTCTTGCCAAAATATATTTTCTAAATATCATAACAAATGCCAAAATAATAATTTTTAAATAATTACAAATCCTTTACGAATATAAGAAAGGGCAACTTATGTTGCTTACTATTTTTAAGTCCTTTGTATTCGTAAGGTTTGAGAATTATTGTTTTGGCGAACAACAAGCACACATAAGTTGTCCTTTTTTGTTCGCTAAAACTTTTTTGGTAATATTTTATTATATTACTATTATGTTATGAAAAGAATAATTTTAATTTTTGTTTTAGTTATATGAATGCTATTAACTAATAATGTTTTCGCAAAGTCTTGTGAGTATTATAATGATAAAAGAGATGAATATAGGCAGAAGTGGTTAGATTCAAGTTATAGAGATCCTTCTAGGGATACTTATTATAACAAATATATTAGTAATAAGAATAAGTACAATGATTGTTATAATGAGTATGCAGATTATTTTAATAAATGATTAAAGTATGCAAAATTATGAAATTATTTAATTTCTTTAGATTATTTTAAAAAAGCTTATGATAAATTTCCTAATGATGAAAGTGTCAAAGAAAACTTAGGATTATCATATTTTCATTTAGCTAATTGATATTTTGAGAAAGAAGATTATAAAAATGCAATTAAAAACTATAAACTTGCTGAAAATTTTTATGTGGATAAATATGCTTTATATCATAATTTATGATTATCATATATTAATCTTGAAGATTATAAAAATGCAAAAAAATATTATAATAAATCACTTAATAATACTTTTGATAAAGAGAATATAAATAATATTAAATTAAAACTTAATTTAATTAAGCAATATGAAAAAATAAAAAAAGAAGAATTAACAGCAAAGAAAAATGCATCAACTAATGATACTTATACATATAAGCAATATTATATAAATAAATTAAATATACCTAAAGCTCAGAAGTTATTTACTAAGAATAAACAGGTTGTTGTTGCTGTAATAGATGATTGAGTGAATATAAATCATCCAGATTTGACTAATAATATATGGGTAAATTATAAAGAAAAACCAGGAAATTGAATAGATGATGATAAGAATGGTTATATAGATGATTATAATTGATGGAATTTTGTATATAATGATAATAATGTATTACCTTTATGAGAACATTGAACAATTGTTGCTGGTATTATCTGAGCACAAAGAAATAATAAAGAATGAATTGCTTGAATAGCTAAAAATGTTAAAATAATGCCAGTTTGAGTATGTGGTTTAAAAACATGTAAGGTAGAGCATATTACTAAATGAATAAGGTATGCTGTAGATAATTGAGCTGATATTATAAATGTAAGTTTAGGGGGAAGTCAATTCAGATATGATATAAACTATAATAGTGCAATTAATTATGCATATAATAAGGGGGTAATAATTGTTATAGCAGCTTGAAATTGAGACATTTTATCTGATAAGACAGATTGAATTAATACAAGTGTAAATAAATTATCTCCAATATGTAACGATTGAAATAATTATAAAAAGATTATTTGAGTATGAGCTCATACAAAATCTTGATATAGAGCTAGATGGAGTAATTATTGAATTTGTTCAGATTATTTTACATTTTGAGAATGAATATTTTCCACATCAGTACCATTATATTCAAATTGACAATCTTATAGTAAAGCAAATTGAACATCTTTTTCAGCTCCAATTGTTACTTGAATAATTGCTTTATGATATAATAAATACTGAAAACTTTCAAATGATATAGTAAATGATTCTTTATATGCTAGTTTAACAAAAAACTCTGTATGAAATCATCAAATAGATGCATATAAATATTTAAAAGAAATAGATAAAATCTTTAAGAAAAAAGAAGAAGATAAGAAAAAGAAAAAAGAAGCTGAGGAAAAAAGGAAAAAGGAATTAAAAGAAAAAGTATATCAAGATACTATAAAAAAACAGGTTGATAAGATTTTTAATAAGATAAAGAATAGGTACAAGAGGTTACCTGAAGAAAAAAGAGTGACAATTTTTGAGTGAATGAAAGAAGCTATAAGTAAGCGTAAAAGTAAAATAAAAGATAAAAATAAATTGTTTATATTTGATTATTTTATAGAATTAATTGACAAGGAGTTGGGGAATGAAGTTTGTGATGAGGTTTCAAGATTGTTGGGATTATGTACTACTTATGATAATGATAATGATAATGATAATGATAATGATAATGATAATGATAATGATAAT
>CAYFPB010000160.1:0-2139 GCA_964344895.1 uncultured Candidatus Peribacteria bacterium
TACTTTTGTGTTTTTTTGTGTAAAATTTTCACGTTAGGAAGAAAAGAGCCTAAAATAGTTGATTATTATAAAATAAAATATATAATAGCAATTAATAGAATATAAAATAAAAAAACTTATAATGACTAGTTTTGAAAGTTTTATGAATTATTTGCTAAACAATATGGAAGAAGTAGCTGTTTATGTTATAGTAACTATAGCATGAATATATTTTTGAGTAAAAATTGTAAAGCTGATAATAAAGTGGAGAAGGGAACCTTTTGATAAGTTGACTTTTCAACATATATGATGACCATACTCAAAAGATATAAATAATTTTTATTGTAGTATGTATCTAATTAATAAAAAAATTGATAAAAATACATTTAAGTATTTATGATGAGATTATGCAAAAGATAAAAATAATATTTTTTATTTTTGAAATAGTATAAAAAAGGGAGTAGATGTTGATAGTTTTGAATATGTTTGATGAGAATACTGTAAAGATAAAAACAATATATTTTATGATTTACAAATAGTTGATTGAAAAACTGATCCTGAAAATATAGTTTGTTTATGATGAGATTATGCAAAGGATAAAAATAATGCTTATTATGAGTGATATATAATAAAACATGATGTAGATTTAGATAGTTTTAAATATTTATGATGATATTATGCTGAAGATAAAAATAATGTATATTATGATTGAGTAGTATTTGAAATAAAATAGTTAAATGTAATAAATGATTCTTGTTTTTTTCAAGAATCATTTTATTTTTATAAAAAGAATTGACAAAATAGAAAAACTATGTAAAATACACAAATAATTTTAATTACAATTTAAAAAATATGAATAAATGATTATCTTCTCAGGAAGTAAATGAATTAGCTGAACTAACATGAAAAAAGTGAACAAAGTTAATGAAATATTTAGAAACATTAATTGAGGAAGATCAGGATAATAAGTACTTAAATACTTATAGATGAGCACTATCTAGATGGTCAGAGTTATGGGAAGAGTATAGTAATGATACAAATAATAGAGTAATAGTTACATTGGATGGTAGAGATACAGCTGGTAAATGAAGTAATATTAGAAGAGTTACAGATTACTTAGATGATAAAAGATATGATGTAAAAGCTTATTGAATACCAACCCTAGAAGAAAAAAAATGATTTAACTGGTTTAATAGGTATTCAAAGGATTTTCCTGAAGCATGAAAAGTTACATTTTTTGATAGATCTTGGTATAATAGAGCATGAGTAGAAGCTGCTATGTGATTTTGTACTCAGGAAGAATATAGTTGGTTTATGGAACATGTAAACCAGTTTGAAAAAGATCATATAGTAGATATGTGATTTGATTTTGTAAAAGTATATTTATCAATTAAAAAAGATACCCAAATAGAGAGATTGAAATGAAGAGAAAAAGAAATGAAAAGATGGAAATCTTCTGTAATTGATAGTAAAGCTCAAGAAAAATGGAATTATTATACCTTAGCAAAGAAAAAAATACTTGAGCTTACAGATTCAGAGCATGCTCCTTGGTTAGTATTAGATTCTAATAAAAAATTTCTATCTTCTATTGAAATAATAAAAGCAATTATTAATAAATCAGATGAGATATCATCAATAATAACTAAAGAGCTTAGTATTGACCTTTCTCCTAATAGGGAAGTGGCTAGAACTGCTCAGGAAGAGTTAGCTAGAATGCAAGCTTGACCTTCTATTAAAGATATGAAATCAAAATTTAAGTTTGCTGAATAAAAAACTTCTGCTGTATAGCAGAAGTTTTTTATTATTCATAAATAAGTACATCTTAAAACTAATTAATTATTTCTAAAGTCTTAAGAGCTTCATTTATTGATAATGCATCAGTTGCAGCAATCTCAGCAGTTTTATTGTTCCATATAAATTCACTTTTACCAGAGAAGTAACAATTAACTAGTAAATCACTATTCTCATGGTTAATATGCATTTTTACAACTACTTCATCCTCAATAACTAATGGTTCTTGATTAAACTTACACAACATAAATTCATCAGTACCAAAAATTGCTGTTAAAATACTTGAATAATAACTATTCATTGCTGTAGTTATGAAATCAGCTTCTTTAGTAGTAACTTTTCTCATTTTTTATTTTTTCTCCTTTTTTA
>CAYFPB010000161.1:0-2056 GCA_964344895.1 uncultured Candidatus Peribacteria bacterium
GTTACTTTTGTGTTTTTTTGTGTAAAATTTTCACGTTAGGAAGAAAAGAGCCTAAATAATTTGAAAAAATAAGTTAATTAAATATAATAAAATAAATATTTTTTAAAATATAAAAAATGAATGTAGTAAATTTGCCAATTGAGGTTACATATGATGAAGATATTTTTATTGCTAGATGTAATATAATACAGTGAGCTTTTGCTGAAGGTGATACACCAGAGGAAGCTATAAAAGAATTAATAGAAGTAATAAAAATGATTCAAGATTTTAAAAGTGATTCTACAGCTTTAGAAAATTATAAAGTAAATACAAATAAATATTGTACATCATTACCAATAGAGATAAATGGTTAGGTTAGGAAATATAAAATATAGAGATATTGTAAAAAAATTAAAAAAACTTTGATATGAGTTTTATAGAGAATGAAAATGAAGTCATGAATTATGGGTAAATAAAAAAGAAAATAGAGTATTACCTATTCCTAAACATAGTTCCAAAGATTTCAAAATATGAACACTTAGAACAATAATTCGTGAACTAAATATATCAGTAGAAGAATTTATAGAATTATAAATTCTTTTTTAAACCAATTAAATATGAATAAATTACCAATAGAATTACAAAATAGATTAAAAGAAATATATATTGAAAGTGAATTAGAGACAATTAATTCAGCTTTTAATTCTGAAAAAAGAGTAACAAGTTTTAGAGTAAATACTCTTAAAAGTACAAATAAAGAGATAGAAGAGATATTAAACAATAATAATCTTAAGTATAAGAAAGTAGATTTTTTAAAAAACTGATATATTTTATTAGATTGAAAAGAAAAAGATTTATGGGATCTAGATATTTTTAAGCAAGGTAAAATATATATGCAATCTATTTCTAGTCAGCTTCCTGCTGAATTACTTAATTTAAATGATTTTGATAAGGTGCTTGATGTTACAGCTGCTCCATGAGGTAAAACTTCTCAAGTATCTGCTATTTTAAAAAATACTTGAGAGATAATTGCTAATGATAATAATAGTATTAGAATAGATAAGCTAAATTTTACTCTGAAAAGACAAGGTTGTAGAAATGTGAATGTAATAAAAAATGATGCTAGACTTATTATGGAGAAAAATCCAGAGTTTGTTGAATATTTCGATAAAATAATTGCTGATTTACCTTGCAGTGCTGAATGAAAGATTAATCTAAATAAGGAAAAATCATATTCTTATTGGAACATGTGAGTTGTAAAGAGAAATTTTAAACTTCAAAAAGAGATAATTAAATCTATTATTCCTCTTCTAAAACCTGGTTGAGAGATGATATACTCTACTTGTACCCTTGCTCCTGAAGAAAATGAAGCTATGGTTCATATGATACTTTCTTGTTATCCAGAGTTGCAAATAGTAGATCTTGATTTAAAATGAGAATATTTTAAAAAGTGATTATCATGATTTACTAAACATGTGTATAGAAAAGATGTGAGCAAATCAATAAGGGTGTTACCAAGTATTCAAACAGAGTGATTTTTTATAGCAAAATTTAAAAAAACAATCTAGTATTAACTAGATTGTTTTTTGTTGTTATCCTTGTAGAATAATTTTGATAAATTACTCTTAAATATATCCCAATTATTAACATCTTCTCTTCTAAATCATTTCATGATTCAATCAAGTCTATCTTGAGAATATGATAATTTATCATTTCAAGTTTGATTTAAAACTCTTCTAGAGTCATTAGCTTCTGGCATATAAGATCTTCTATCTGCTAATAAAAATTCTTTATTAGCTTTTTTTCTTTTTCTTACTTTTTTACTTGGTTTTTCAAGTTGTTTTTCTAATCTTTTTTTAGTTTGAGCAATTAATTTTTCTCTTTCAAGTTCAAGTAATTGTTCTCTTGCTTTTTTTGCTCTTTCCTCAGCATATAGTTTTTCAGCTTTATTATTTAATTCAGCTTGTCTATCAGCAGATAGTCAAAATTTTTCTGACATAATTTTATTGTTATTTATTAATATATAAAATATTTTATCATATATTAATTGTATTTGTCAAATTTTGATTAATTTTTT
>CAYFPB010000162.1:0-2051 GCA_964344895.1 uncultured Candidatus Peribacteria bacterium
AAAAAAATTAGGCTTATTTAAAAAAATGATTATAATCCTTCACATTATTTAAGATTTATTCTTAATTAATTATATTTTTTTAATTCATGTATATATGAAAGGTACTATAAAAGTTTTAAAAGAGGGGTTTGGTTTTATAAAAACTGAAGATGGTTCAAATGATGTTTTTTTTCATGCTAACAATTTAGAAGGTGTTGAATTCAATGATTTAAATGAAGGAGATACTTTAGAATATGAAATGGGTGAAGGAAGAAATGGAAAACAACAAGCTGTTAATGTTACTTTAGGATAATAGTTAGTAAAAGCTATAAAAAAATCACATCTATTTGATGTGATTTTTTGTTTGTTTTAAATCATAAGACCTAGTCTTTTTGTAATATACTATCATTTAAAGCTTCTAGCTTATTTTTTATTGCGACTCACTCAAGATCTGGATATTTTTTTAAAATATCTGTTCAGTTTAAAAACTTTTTATTTTTGAGTTTTTTTATGAAAGTATTGTAAAACTTAAAAAGTCTGTCTATTAATTGTTCATCTGTTGGTATCCTTCATCTATGATCAACTATTCAGACAATTATTAGATCTTTAAAAAACTCATGCATCATAAATTTTCTTGCTTTAAGAGTTTTCATTTCAAATACCTTGAATACTCTTAAGTGATTTTCTATCAGCCAAAGTATTTTTTTTGTAGATTTGTTAGAAAACTTGAATTGTTTTAATATTTCTTTTGCCCTATGGTATGATTCTTGTTCATGGCCATAATAATGAACATTGTTGTTATAATCTTTTAAAAATGTAGTATTTTTTCAGATATCATGTAATAACATAGTCCAATATAAGTCTAGTTTAGTCTCTGTAGAATATTGTTTTTCTAAAAAGTATTTATTTAATTCTCAAATAGTCATAAGTGTATGAATCCATACATTTCACTCTAAATGATGCTTGGGTCATCCTGGAGTTTTTTCTAGACTATCTACATCCTTTATAAGTATATCAAAAAATCAAATATATTTTAAATCTTTAAGTGCTCATATGTTATTTTCTAGCATCAATATTTTATCAAACTCTTCCTTAATTCTTTCTATACTTATATTCTTAAGTAATCATATATTTTGTTTCAATATTTCTAAATAATTTTCTTCTCATAATCAAAAACTATATCTATTTTTAAACCTTATAAACCTAAGTATTCTCAAAGCATCTTCTTTTATCCTATCAGTAGGCAATCAAATAAACCTAATAATCTTATCATTTAAGTCTTGTATTCAATTATGTGGGTCTATATATTTTTCTGAAGCCACATCATAATATATAGCATTAAAACTAAAATCTCTTCTACTAGAATCTTCTTCCAAACTATCAGTAAACTCAACTTTCACAGGTCTTCTATTATCCAGTATTCATATATCCTTCCTAAAACTAGTCAACTCAAATACCATATCTCACTCCTTAACTATCATAGTACCATACTTCTTTCATACTTCTTTTATCACTCTCAGATTTTCCTTCATCTCATCCACACTTGCATCAGTAGCCAAATCAATATCACCCCCATAATCTCAACCAAGTATTTTTTCCCTAGTATATCCTCAAACAATATACACCCTCTTCCCTACTTTTCCAAGCTTTTCTGATATAATTTTTAACTGTTTTATTTCCATCATTTTTCTTTTTATTTGATAAATTTTTCAATAAATATTAAAAAAATCCTTAACCAGAATCAGTTTTTATTTGCTTTATCTATAAAAAATGATATACTAATTATGTGAAAGAGAGGTGTGGGTAATAACCATGACCTCTCTTTTCTATTTTTTATACTTCCATATAGAAAAATAGTTTGAAGAACTTACAGTTAAACTTTTAGTTAAACTTCTTATTCACAATTTAGATTTTACTTTATCTAAAATAATACTTTTATTGCTATTAACTCATTTTTTAAAATCATAAATAACAACACCTGTTAATATATCAACCATTTGTAAAAATAAATTTGAATGAGATTCTAATCTACAAACTCAAAAACAATTTTTTTTAAAATTCTTTAATTTTTT
>CAYFPB010000163.1:0-1978 GCA_964344895.1 uncultured Candidatus Peribacteria bacterium
TAACCCCTCTCGGGCTAAAGCCCGGGGTTTATGACCCACTATATGTAAATAAAAAATCCCCCTCTCTTAAGTAAGAGAGGGGTTAGGGGTGAGTTATGAAATTTCTATATTGAATCTGATTCTTCTTCAACAATATCTATATGTAAATCTGCTAATTGTTCATCTTCAACTACAGCTGGAGCATTCATCATGAAGTCTTGGGCATTACCTGATTTAGGGAAAGCATATACTTCTCTAATATTATGTTCATCTTTTAATATCATCATAAATCTATCCATACCTATTGCAAATCATCCATGTGGAGGTACTCAATATTGAAATGCTTCATACATAGCTCCAAATTTTTCTTCTACTTCTTCTTTTGTTCTACCTACAGCTTCAAATGCTTTTACTAAAGATTCTACATCATGGTTACGAACTGAACCAGAAAGTATTTCAAAACCATTACAAGCTAGATCATATTGAACTGATTTAATTGATAATAAATCTTCATTTTGGAATGCTTCTACTCATCATTTAGGCATAGAGAATGGGTTATGACCAAAGTCTATTTTACCTGTTATTTCATTTTCTTCAAACATTGGAAAATCTGTTACCCAACAAAATGATAATTCATTTTTATCTGCTAAATCAAATTTATCTCTTAGAGCTAATCTAACTACATTTAAAATAGATACAGCTTTATCAAAATCATTTGCTGAGAAAAATACAACATCACCATGCTTAGGTTGTAATCTTGCTTCCATCTCAGAGATTTCAGTTTCTCACATAAATTTTAAAATTGGAGATTTTTTACCTCAATCTTCATTATCATCATAGATAATATAAGCAAGACCTTTAGCTCAAGCTTTCATTGCTGTTTTAGTTAACTCATCTATTTGTTTTCTAGATATTGTTTGATTTTCTAATTTGATAGCTTTTACAACTCATCCACCAGATACTACTGATTTAAAAACTGCAAATTCACTTTCTTTATATACATCTGTTAAATCTACAAATTTCATTCCAAATCTTAAGTCTGGTTTATCTGTACCATAGTTTTCCATAGCTTCTTCATAACTCATTCTATAAAAAACTTGATCTTTTATAGTTTTTTCAGAAAGCTCATTAACAGTATCTGTTAAGTAATTCTCTACTACATCAAATATATCTTCTTGTTCTACAAAACTCATTTCACAATCAATTTGATAAAACTCACAAGCATGCCTATCTGCTCTAGGGTCTTCATCTCTAAAACATGGAGCTACTTGAAAATATTTATCAATTCAACCTACCATAAGTAGTTGTTTATATTGTTGAGGTGCTTGTGGTAAAGCATAAAATTTACCAGGGTGAAGTCTAGAAGGTATAATAAAATCTCTAGCTCATTCTGGTGAACTAACTGTAAATATTGGTGTTTGAACATCTAAAAAATCTCTACTAGTAAACCAATTTCTAGTATAGTTTAAAAATTTTGATCTAAATTCTACATTTTCTAATGCTTTTTTTCTTCTTAGATCTATATATCTATGTTTATATCTAACTTCTTCATTTGATAATTCTCAGTGATCATCAAGCTCAAAAGGTGGAGTTTTTGATTTAGATAATAGTACTACATTTTTTACTATTATTTCTATTTCTCAAGTATTTAGTCTAGGGTTATTTTGTCATTCAGGTCTATTTCTTACAGTTCATTCAACTGTAATTACAAACTCACTTCTGAAATCATTAGCTGTTTCCCATGATGTTTTATCATCTTCTGGATCAAAAACTACTTGAGTAACACCATATCTATCCCTTAAATCTATAAAGATAATACCACCATGATCTCTTCTATTACTTACCCATCATGATATTTTTACTTCTTCTCATATATTTTCAGCTGTTAACTGGTTACATGTATGTGTTCTTAACATATTTTTATACTTATAATTTTTAAAATACTAAGCTAGTATATGAATAATCAAAAAAAATCAAGTAAAAATGGCTCTTTTCTTCT
>CAYFPB010000164.1:0-1907 GCA_964344895.1 uncultured Candidatus Peribacteria bacterium
TATTCTCTAATTTTTGATATTCTTGCAATATTCTATGAGCTTCTCTTGCTTTTTCTACACTTTTTTTACTTTTTTCAAGTCAATATAATTGTCAGAAGTACAATAAGATTGTAAGAATTAATATAGATATCATTAATGTAATAATATAATATTTTTTACTTAATCATTTTTTAAAATAATACCTTATTGGGTATATCCATAATAAAAAAAATCACAAATAAATCCATAATATATATATTCACATATTTAAGGTTGTAAATGTAGCATTTAATGGAAATAATATAAATAATATAATTGAAAGAATTATAAGTATTGTTTTCATAAGATTTAAATTAATAAATAATATTTTTAAACTAAGTTTAAGAAAAGTTTATATTCATTTATCATTAATAAACTCCCATCATCTATCTTTTCTCTCTTTTTTTTCTTCATCTGTAGGATATTCGAAGTCATTAAATAATTCATTTTTGGCTATAAATACTAGTTTTCCTCTTTTGTATTTTCTTTATTTTCTAATTTCTCAATAAAATCTTTTAAAAATAATACATCATCTCAACAATTATTAAGTGATATGTAACAATCAGTTTTTATTTCTGAGTCAATTTTTGAATAATCTGCCCATTTAGGAGGGATAAATTCTATTCTAGTTTTTCTTACTCAGTATAACTTATCTCATTTAAAATAAAATGAATATAATAAATCAGTTCTATCTCATCATATTAATATATCTTTTTTTATAAATCAATTACTTTCTTTAAATGCTTTGTATAGTATTATTCACATATTCATAATATAATTTTCTTCTCCTATTCATTTAGGTATTTCCTGATAATAATCAACTAAGTCAATTCTTTTTACTATTTTTTTTGAGAAGTTATAATTTATTATATCAATTGTTTTTTTGATATTTTCAGGTAAAATAGAGTAATCTACATTTCTATATACACTATATTCTGAACTCTTATTAATATTATTATTTTCTATGTTTTTAGTATTATTACAGTTATATAGATAATAATTACTAATAATTATACAAATAACTAGTATAATTATTAATGTTAAATTATGGTATTTTTTCATAAGTTAATTAAATTATCATTTAAAAGCAATAAAACTATTTTCATCTACTTGATTTTCATCTATCATTTCTTTTAATTCAGCTGGTTTAAATCAAAAAGTAATTTGAAAATGAGGTCTATCTGTATATGGAGAACTCCAATCTCATCACCATTCAAATCATTCTTCTTTACCTATTTCTCCAATTTTTTTATGATCATACTCATATCAAAAACCAGCATCTTCATATTTATCATAATTTATCTCGGTTATATCAATAGCTAATCAATAATTATGATAACTTTGCCATCATTTTGCATTAGTTCTCCATGGTCAATCATTTCATCATCTACTTTGATAATATAATTTATCTTGATCTTCTATTGATCTATATGCAGTTGAAATTCTAAGAGTCAATCATAATTCATCATGAACTCTATTTATAAATATTCTAGCATTTTTTCTAATCATTGGATGTAAAGTTTGTATTCTTTCTTCTGTTCTAGGATCCCAAACTTTACGATCATATTTACTCTTTTTCTTTATCATAGATTTAGCTTCAGTCCCCATAGGATCACTATAACTCAAAGGATTATTACTTACATATCTATAAAGACTAACATCATCCCCAACATCAATCGGATCTCTACTAATAAACCTACCCATCACAGGATCATAATACCTAGCTCTATTATAATACAACCCAGTATCAACATCATACTCTCTTCAAGTAAAAAGTCTAGTATTTCATATAGTTGATTCAAAATCAACTAGATTTCAAAAACTATCATATTCATAACTATCAACCAATACTCAGTTGTTGTTACTTACTCACATAACAGTTCTTATGT
>CAYFPB010000165.1:0-1850 GCA_964344895.1 uncultured Candidatus Peribacteria bacterium
TGTGTTTTTTTGTGTAAAATTTTCACGTTAGGAAGAAAAGAGCCAAAAAGATTTGACTTATATTTTTTTTCTATATAATACCCTTACTTTCTATGTCAAAGACAGTGGGCAAACAAATAAGACCTACCGAGATAATAGAGGAAAAGTTTTTAGATTAAAATTTCCAAATTATAAAAAAACTAATCCTTTTTTCTTTGATATAAAGAAAAAAGGATTTTTTTAAACTAGAAAGTATTTTTATATGATTAACTAAGAAAAGATGGCTGTTTCAAAACAACAAAAAGTTGAAATACTAAATAACTTAGTTGCAAAATTCAAAGAAGCAAAATCAATTGGTTTCGCTACTACTAATACAATGACAGTAGATGAATTTGCAGAATTAAGAAAATGATTAAGAGAAGTAAATGCTACATATACTCTAGCTAAAAAAACTCTTATTAAAAAAGCTTTAAAAGAAGCTTTAGATATAGATATCGATTTATCAAATCTAGAAGGACAAATTGGTTGTGTATGTTCTAATGATGATGCTGTTGCATGATTAGGAAAAGTAAATGACTTAGTAAAAGAAACAAGTGGTGAAAAAATCACTTGGGCATGTTCTATATTCGAAGGAGAATTAAAAGATTTAGAAGAAACAAAAGTAGTTGCTTCTATGCCTTCAAGAGAAACTTTACTTTCAAGACTTGTTGGATCAATGAAATCTCCAATTTCTGGATTTGCAAGATTCCTTGATGCTGCTGCTAAAGAACTTGAATCTCAAGGTAAAGAAACTGTAGGTCAATTAGAATGAGAAAAAACTGAAGCTCCAAAAGAGGAAGCTAAAGAAGAGAAAAAAGAAGAAGTAAAAGAAGAAGCACCTAAAGCTGAGGACGCTCCTGCTAAAGAAGAGGCTCCAAAAGCTGAAGAAAAAGCTGAAACTCCTGCTCCAGAAGCTAAAGAAGAAGAAAAAAAAGAAGAAGCTAAAGCTGAATAATTAATATTTGGTAGGTTGATTCTCTAATTTAAATTAGAGAATCAATAACTAACTATTAATTAGTTAGAAAAGTTCATTGTAGAACTTGATTCAGTATCTATTTCTGATAACTGAATCTAATAGGTATTGAAATAAATTTCTACAATGGAAAATTTAATTTTTATTTTTATAATTTTTACAAAAATGGCTGAATTAAGTAAAAATGCTAGTCAAATAATGGACTTAGTAAAAGAATTAAGCATCGTTGAATTAAACGATTTAGTAACTGCTATGGAAGAAGAATTTGGTGTTAGCGCTGCTGCTCCTGTAATGGTTGCTGGTGCTGCTGGTGATGAAGCTGGTGGAGATGAACAATCATCTTTCGATGTTGAATTAACTAGTGCTGGTGCTTCAAAAATTGGTGTAATCAAAATTATTAGAGAAATCACTGGTTTAGGATTAAAAGAAGCTAAAGATATCGCTGATAACGGTGGTAAAGTTAAAGAAGGTGCTGATAAAGCTGAAGCTGAAGAAATTAAAGCTAAATTAGAAGAAGCTGGTGCAAGTGTTGAATTAAAATAATTCACTCTCCTGCTCATAGCAAAATAAAAGTGAACTTATTTACTAAGCTCACTTTTATTTTTTCTCGCAATTCGCCAAGCGGTAAGGCCGGGGACTCTGAATCCCCTATCGGGGGTTCGAATCCCTCATTGCGAACCATAAAAATGTATATATTTTTTATACAAAATATTGAAAAAATGTCAATCATTAATTCTATAATATAATTATATTACCTGAATAATCCCTTTACAATGGTAATATAAAATACTATTGCAATTAAGGCTATTATGATTATAATAATCATAGGTTTGTTGGGTACACCCCGATTTCTCGAACA
>CAYFPB010000166.1:0-1840 GCA_964344895.1 uncultured Candidatus Peribacteria bacterium
TTTGTGTTTTTTGGGGGTGATTTTTTCACGTTGAGAAGAAAAGAGCCATTTTTTTTTGTAATTAATATTTTTGTAAATATTATCTTTAAATAAATATAATTAATATAACAAAAATGAAAGCATTAAAAATAAAAAAATTAGTGAAAAAATATTCTAAATTAGAAGTATTAAAAAAGATAGATTTAGAAATAGAATCATGAGACTTTTTTGCTTTACTTGGCCATAATTGAGCAGGGAAAACAACTACAATATGAATAATAACAGACTTAGTAGAAAAAACATCTTGAAATATAGAAATATTTGGTATAGATATAGATAAAAACTTTGCAAATGCAAAAAAAATGATATGAGTAGTACCACAAGAATTTAATTTTGATATTTTTAATAAAGTAATTGATATACCTATTACACAGGCATGATATTATGGAATATCAAAGAAAGTAGCTTTAGAAAGAACGGAAAAATATTTTAAAAAATTATGACTATGGGAAAAAAGAAATAATGAAGCAAGACAATTATCATGATGAATGAAAAGAAGACTTATGATAGTTAGAGCATTAATACATGAACCAAAATTATTAATACTTGATGAACCAACAGCAGGAGTTGATGTAGAATTAAGAACTACTATGTGGGATTTTATAAAAGAATTAAATAATAAATGAACAACCATACTTTTAACTACACACTATTTAGAAGAAGCAGAAGCATTATGTAATAAAATAGCAATTTTAAACAAATGAGAAATCATAGAAAATACTACAATGGATAATATACTTACAAAATTAGAAGAAGAAATATTTATTTTTGATACAAAACAAAAAGTAAATAAAGAAGCTGAAAAATTATTAAAAAAATATAAAGCAACTAAAATATGAGAAAATAAAATAGAATTATCAATATCAAAAAAAGATAATTTAAATGAAATATTTAAAATATTTGATGAAAATAATATGGAAATATTAAGCTTTAGAAATAAATCAAATAGACTAGAGCAATTATTTATAAAACTAACAAAATAATATGATAGATTTAATTACATTGGTAAATAAGGAAAACAAGAGATTTTTAAAAGTATGGAAACAAACCTTACTACCACCAATAATAACAATAGTATTGTATTTACTTATCTTTGGTAAGTTTTTGGGTGAACAAATTACTTTAGAAAATGGTATAGAATATATAGATTTTATTTTTCCATGATTACTTATGATGTCAGTAATTATGGCTAGTTACGCAAATACTTCTTTTTCATTTTTTACATCAAAAATGTTTAATAGCTTAGAAGAAGTACTTGTCTCACCTTTAACTACAATAAAAATACTTAGTTGATTTTGTATATCTTGAATACTTAGATGATTTATAGTTTGAGCTTTAGTATTTTTAGTATGAATGTTTATGGTAGATATACAAATATATAACTATTTTTATTTTGTATTATTTTTATTATTAACAGCATTACTCTTTTCTTTAGCATGATTATTGAATGGAATATATGCAAGAAACTTTGATGATATAAATATAGTACCTACTTTTGTAATAACACCTTTGATATATTTATGATGAGTATTTTATTCTATATCGATTCTTTCACCATTTTGGCAAACAGTTAGTCAATTTAATCCTGTATTATACATGGTAAACTGACTCAGATATGCTTTTTTATGAATAAGTGATATAAATATAGCATATACTTCATTTTTACTCGTAGTATTTAATTTAATATTATGAGTTTCAGTTTATTATCTACTAAAAAAATGAAGAGGAATTAAAAGTTAAAAAAAGAGATTAAAATTAATCTCTTTTTTATGTCAACGTTAAGTTAAAATGTCCCTATTTC
>CAYFPB010000167.1:0-1763 GCA_964344895.1 uncultured Candidatus Peribacteria bacterium
ACTTTTGTGTTTTTTTGTGTAAAATTTTCACGTTAGGAAGAAAAGAGCCGTTTTTCTTTGACTTTTTTTGAAATAAAAAAATCTCTGAAGTTTTTCAGAAATTTTTTTTAGTCTTTGTATGCTTTTACATAAGCAAATACCCTATCAAATATAGTTATACTTCATTTATCTCTATCTTTTGAGATTAATAATGATTTATTTAATATTTTATCATATTTCTCTCAAAAAGATTTTAGTCAAGCAAAATCACCCGACTTTATTTTATTTTTATATTTTAACTCAAAAGCATATATATGACTTACATAATCAATTATAAAATCAACTTCTACTCAAGATTTTGTTCTCCAATATTTTATATCATGAATATTATTTTTTATAAATTCTTGTAAAATAACTCATTCAAAAAGCTCTCATATATCTTGTCTTAAATCAACATCTGTTATAAAATTTTTTATAAAATAATTTCTTACTCAATTATCCAAAAAATAAATTTTTGGTGATTTTACTATTTCTTTATTTTTATTTGAAAAATAAGGTCTCACTTGTTTTATAATAAATGTTTCCTCTAATATATCTATGTAAGATTTTGTTGTATTAATATCTACATCAGAAAAATTTGAAAGCATAGAAAAATTTATTTGCTTTCCATTATTTATAGCTAAATATGTAACTATCTTCTTAAATCAAAATACATTTTTTATATTTAATAAATCTAAAATATCTTTTTTTAAATATAAATCAAATATATTATCTAGTATTTCCTCTTTATTATTCTCAAGTAATGTCTTTGGATATGATCAAAAAACTAAGTACTCTTCTAGATAATCATAATACTTTGAAGCAATTTTTTCAAGTTTTCAATCAATAGTTTTAAATTTTTTAAAATCAATTAAATTATTTTCTTTTCACTCTAAAATAAATTTCCAACTAACAAATTCTTCAAAATCAAGAGAATAAACATAAAAAATCTTTTTTCTTCATGCAAGAGATTCTCTAATTTTATTTTTTATTTCCATTGAACTAGATCAACTAGCTATGATTTTTATATTTTCATATTCATCATAAATATTTTTTAGTATTAGCTCAGAATTTTTACAATATTGAAATTCATCAACAAATAAAAAAATTTTTTTACTAAAATCTAGATTTTCTAGTTTTAAAAAAGAAATTATAGAATCCAAAGTTCAAAATTTATCACAATTAGAAAAATTATCTAAATTTAACCATATTTTCTGTTCTTCTATTTTATTAAAAAAATACCTCATAATACTTGTTTTCCCAACCTGCCTTGCTCATAATAAAATCAATATTTCTTTTTTAAAAATATATTTTTCTATTTCCTTAAATATCTTTCTTTTTAACATTATATTATTACTAAAATATAAATTAACTTATAGAATAGTATAACTAAAATATAAGTATTTACAAGTTTTTCTTTGACTTTTTTTGAAATAAAAAAATCTCTGAGGTTTTTCAGAGATTTTTTTTAGTCTTTATAAGCTATCGCAGCTACTGGACAAGCTCAAATTGCATCATCAATTCAAGTAGAGTTTGATGTATCCATTCATTCTTTTGCAAAAGCTTTTAATTCATCATCTAAATCAAAAACCTCACTACATATAGCAGCACATGCTCAGCACCCTATACAGTTATCATTTACAAAAGGTATTTTTTTATCATCTTGTGTAGACATTTTTTTTGTAGTTATTAAATATAAGATAGTTTGGAGTTTATTTATAATAAAAAAAAATTCAAATTTAATT
>CAYFPB010000168.1:0-1759 GCA_964344895.1 uncultured Candidatus Peribacteria bacterium
AATACTAATAATACTAATAATACTAACAATAATAATAATTTTTCTAGAAAGAAAAAAGCTCCTTTTAAAGAGCAATTAAAAAACACAATGTTTTTATTAAAAAATACTTTTAAAATATTGTGAAGAAATAAAGATATAATTATACCAACTAAGGTTTCAATTTATTATAGTGTTGTATTAAGGATATTATTTTTTACCATGGTAGGGAGTTTTTTTATTAATCCTATAGTTTGAGTAATATTGTTAATTATATGGTTTATAGCTTTTATTTATAAGTTTTTCTTTTTAGCTAAACAAAAAGCAAATCAATCATATTTAGTTTATAATACAATTTCTTGAAATAATATTTCATATGAAAATTCATTAAACTATACAAAAAATGAATTTAATAAATATAAATCTATAGCATTTATTGATATGGTTAGATGATATATTGATAATGCTAATAGTTCAAAAAAAGAATGATTTAAATGAATGATAATTTGAATAATATTATCATGATTAGAAGAGGTGTTAGACTTAATTAGTAATTATTTACTTCCAGCAATGGTTATTGAAAATAAGAGTATTACTAATGTAAAAGAAGATTTAAAAGCTATAAAAACAAATGTTCCTCAAACTCTTGTATGAGTATTTTGAATTGATTTTATATGAAGTGTTATTAATACATTATTAATATTAGTGTATGTAATTATCATATTTATTGCTTGTTTAATTTGATATGCTTTATGATTTGTTACTGAATCTATGAATATATTAGTAGCAGATAATAATATATCATTAATACCTGTATTTATATCTATAGTAATAATATCAATTATTTCTGTAATAATACTTAGATTAGTAGATGGTGTAAAAGTTGTATATTTTACAGTTTTTTATACAAATATTATGAAGGCAGAGAGTATTACAGATGATTTAAAAGCAGACTTACAAAGTTACCTACATTTTAAAGAAAATAAAAGTTGAGATTTAAATTAATAATTATTATTTAAAATAATAAAAAAAGAACCTATTTTTTAGGTTCTTTTTTTGTTTAAAGTATATTTTGGTACTCCCAAGGGGATTCGAACCCCTGTTTCCGGCGTGAGAGGCCAGCGTCCTAACCAACTAGACGATGGGAACATAGAAAATAAAAAAGAAACTTCCTGTTTCTTTTTTATTTGTATGTAATTATGCTAATTTAGCAGCAACTTCTTCTTTTGTCATACCATCAATTTCAGTAGTAACACCAGAAGCTCTAGCTGTACCTTGTACAATTTTCATTGCACCAGCTATATCTACAGCATTTAAATCAGGCATTTTTTCTTCAGCAACTTCTTTAACTTGATCGAAAGTCATGTTACCAACTTTGTCTTTTTGAGGTACTCCAGAACCTTTTTTAAGGTTAAGTTTATTTTTAATAAGAGTACTCATAGGTGGTTGTTTAACGATGAAGTCAAAAGTTCTATCTTCATAAACAGTGATGATAGTAGGAAGTTTTACTCCCATTTTATCTTTTGTTCTGTCATTAAATTGAGTTGTAAATTCTTGAATAGGTACTCAGTATTGACCTAATGCAGGACCAACAGGAGGAGCTGGATTAGCTTGTCCTCAATTGATTTGTAACTTAATATATCCTTTAATTTCTTTAGCCATGATATTATTTGTTATTAGATTAATTTAATAATATTTTAAATTCGTTCCTTAATTTAAAATAAATGTTTTTTTTAGAAGCAGGGGAATTATATTAAAAAAGATAGAAAAATCAAATTTTTTC
>CAYFPB010000169.1:0-1681 GCA_964344895.1 uncultured Candidatus Peribacteria bacterium
ATGAGCAATGAGAAAAAGATTTAGATTTTATACATATGGTTAAATATAGAAAAAAATAAAAGAGGCTGTAGATTATTCTACAGCCTCTTACTTCATATTACTCATATTCATTATAATCACCATTATTTGCAAAAACATTACAACTTAAAAAAAATAATATAGATAAAATAGTTTTTTTCACTTAAACTCTCCTTTTTTTTTTAACATTAAGTCTTAAAAAGATAAATATTATATATCCATTGTCAAATCTTTTTTATTTTTTAATATATATTAAAATAGTAACACTTAATATTTTACTTTGATAACTTTTTTATATCATTTTCAAGTTCAATTAAAATTTTCTTTTTTTCTAATTTATTATTATTTTCTTTAAATTCATTATAAATTATTGTTGATTTTTCTAAAGCTAGCTTATGTGATATTTTTCAATAATTTTCTAAAATTTCTTTTCAATTCATTTTTAAAATTAAATCTAATCTTTCTATCCAGTCAGTCATTTTCATTGGAATTTGAGATTCAGCCATACTTTCAGCAAATGCTAAATATTGTTCAACTAATAAAGATAATGTTTTTATTTCATTTTGATCCAAATAATTTTTTGCTGTAATTACATCTTGTTTTATAATTTTATTTTCTCACTTTTTAGAAAATGATTTCATTCAAAGTAAAGGTTTTGAAATATCTACTCTATTATAAACAAGTTCAGCTGCTGTATTTTGAGAAATTGCCCATAATAATTTATTTTGAATAGTTTTAAAAAATAAAACTGTTTTTTTATCTTCCTTATCATAATCTATACTTGTAGTATAAATATCTTTTATTTTTTGATAAAAAATTTTTTCAGATAATCTTATTTCTCTTAATTTTTCTTGTAGTTTATCAAAATATTCAGTATTTTGTCAATTCTTAATCTTTTCATCATTTATAATAAATCAATTTATACTATATTCCTTTAATTTTTCACTTGCCCATTTTCTAAATAAAATACCTTGTTTTGATTTTACTCTATATCAAACAGCAAAGACTAAATCTAAATTATAATAGTTTGTTGGCTTAATAGATCAATTGTGAGTTTTTTGCACAATTGTATTTTGTTTATCTAGTTCAGCTTCTTCATATATGTTTCAAATATGCTTTGCTATAGTTGTCCTATCTTTTCAAAATAATTCTCAAATTTGAGTTTGAGTCATCCAAAATGTTTTTTCTTCAACCAAAATATCAACTAATATATTTCAGTCTTCATTTTTATAAATTATTATATCTTGTTTTTGCATATCTATTCTTAAAAAATAAATAATTTTAAAAGTCAACATACATAACTTAAATAATTAATTATAAAAATCAAATCTTTTTTATTTTTTAATATATATTAAAATTATCTTAAAATACAAAAAAACTGATTAGTTTTAAACTAATCAGTTTTTTTATTTCTTCATGGAGGTGCCAAGCGGAATTGAACCGCTGTACAAGGTATTGCAGACCTCTGCACAACTCGCTTCGCGACACTTCTTGGCTTAAGTAAAAGAAAACTTGCAATACTACCCTTGCAACAATCTATACTTCTAGTATAAAAATATTACAGTGGTCTCATAGAGATATTATATATTTTTTTCACAAGAAATCAACTTTTTTTGGCTCTTTTCTTCCTAACGTGAAAATTTTACACAAAAAAACACAAAAG
>CAYFPB010000170.1:0-1648 GCA_964344895.1 uncultured Candidatus Peribacteria bacterium
CTTTAAAGTCTCATCAAGTAGCTATTCAACAAATTCAATCAATTCAACTTACTAATAAAGAACTAGGGATACTAGCCCGAACTCACCTTATAGTATTGTCAGTAGTATCAGTATCTGAAGAACTTTGTCCTAGGGATATATTTGCTATATTAGGTCATTTTGAACTAATTGTATATAAATGTAAATTTGTACTACTTGGTATTAATGTATAATCTTGTCATGTCTCATCACATCCATTATCTTCATGGTGATATAACATAACTTGACTTAAAGTGCTTGTTAAATCACTACAGGTACCAGTATTTTCTCTCATATATTTTAAATTTCAATTAACTCAAAACATAAAATTGTTTACAGAGTCTTCGAATTTTATATTATCACTATTATTTTTAAAATATCACCATATATCATCTGAAACATAAACTCAATTAGTTTCAGGATCTATATTACTTGACTGAGTCATTGTTAGATCAGTATTTCTAAGTAATACATAATTCTTTCAATCAATAACTTTTGTATATAATTGTACTGGTCAAATTCAAGGTAAATCAAAATCAGAAAATCATCAATCAATAATGCTACTCACTCAAGAGCTAATCGATGATGTTGAACTAGATGTAAGCATACTACTTATATTTCAAGTAATTATTCATTGTCCTAATAAATCAGCTCAATCACTATTATTTATAGTATCTATTGATAATATGCTTTTAAGACTGTCATCATTTGTCGCAAGGTAAGTTCATTTATATGCATTTTGTAAATTTGAGACTAAGTCTATTCTATTTTGTTTATTTTCTTCTCAAATTAGGTTTCATATATTTCAGTGAAATAAAACTAAACTTCAGCTATTTACAAGAGTATTACCTAATCAATCACATTGAGTATATGTTCATATTCAATTAAATTCTCTAGGAAATCTATTAAAACCATTATGAACAAAATAATTATTATTTATAACATCACTTATTTCTGTTCAACAAAGAGTAATAATACTAGGAATAGCTAAAATTGTAGTATTACTTCATTTATTAACTTTTAACATTTTTCAGTTATAATTCCCTATTACTCTAAAATTATTTTCCACAGCTATAGCATTTGCTTGATTAGTATTATAAAAAGCAAAATCATCTGTTTCAAGAATTCATCACAATTGATATTCTTTTTTGTTATAGGTAACAGAATAAATGTATTGTTTCTCTGTTATAGGATCAAGAGGTAATTTATCCAATTTTTCAACATTTCTAAAAGTTTGCATTCAAAAAGATCCTTGGTACCATAAATCTGATCAGTTGATAGCATAATTAACTGTATCAGGATTTGTTGAGTCAGGATATTTACCTGCTTCTATAGAAAATAATTCTAGAGAAGTTTTTATTCTAGACATATCAGATATTCTTTTTGTATCTCTAGCTTGTTTTGAATATCATTCTAAAGCAATGAATGCTATAGTTCATAATATAGCTAAAATAGTTATAGTTACTATTAATTCCATTAATGTAAATCATAAATAATTTTTGTGATATTTCATAATAGTGTTATTAAAAATATATTTGAGTTTATTGTATTTATTTTTTTTTAAAATTCAAATTCATTTGGTCATTTTCTTTCCAGCGTGAAAAAATAACAAAAAATAATACTTAGTTTT
>CAYFPB010000171.1:0-1599 GCA_964344895.1 uncultured Candidatus Peribacteria bacterium
TTAACACTTTAGGTTTTCTATAATAATAAAGTCAAGTCCTTACAAGTAGATATTTAAGGTAAAAACAAGCACTAAAAAATCTTACTAAAAAAATAACTTTTTAGTACAAATAAGACAGACATATTAATTAATTGTGTTACAAAATAAAATAAATTATCTAATTATCAACTATCTGTAAATACTTTTTCGCAATATATAATCTCATTTCAAACCTCCTTATTAATAAACCTTGAAAATGAATCTACTGTAAATTTTAAATTCTTTTGCTGACAATACTGATAATAATATTTTAATAAAAATATATAT
This sequence comes from uncultured Candidatus Peribacteria bacterium, assembly GCA_964344895.1. Lineage (GTDB taxonomy): Bacteria > Patescibacteriota > Gracilibacteria > BD1-5 > UBA6164 > UBA6164. The sequence continues at coordinate 307 of CAYFPB010000171.1, forward strand.
AATTTTTCTTCTTGTGTTTTCTTTATTTTTTCTTCTTCTTTTATTATTTTTTCTAATGATTTCTCTGATAAACTTTCATATTTTTTTAGTACTCTATAATATTTATCATACAAATAATAACTTGCAAATACCAATAAATTACACATATTTTTTATTTTTTCATATCATAGTACTTTTATTTTCTCTAAATTAAATACTTGCTTTAAATATTTAAACCATGTCTCTATCTTCCGTCTTTTTAAATATAAATAAAATATTACCAATCCATCTTCTATTGTCTCTATGTTTAAATTTGTATAAAAATAAAACTCTTTATCAAATTCTTCTTTCTCATCTTTATAGCTTTGTATATCCTCTTCTATTCACTCTACTCATGATTCTTTACTTAATCTGATTACTACTAAATTAACTCCTATTACATCCTCTATGTCACTATCTGCTTTTTCTCATTTCCTTAGTACCTTCTCATATCCTATTTCATAATGTTTATGGCTTTCTAATTTTTCAAATTTCATTTCTTTTGTAAAATCTTTTACTGATGAAAATATATTTTTTCTTTCCATTTGTGTTTCGCATTTCCATTTTATCTCATTGTAATATTTAGGAGAAATAACTCATTTATTTTTTATTCATCTTATTATAAAGCTTTCTTTTTTTTCTAACATTTCTTTTATATATTTTGCACCATCATATCATCTATCTAATACGTTTATTATATTTTTTATACATACTATTTCTTTTATATAATCTATATTTTTTCTCGATATTATTTTTGCATCTGATGTTTCTTCTCATGAGAATAGTGTTAATAATAATGGGATTATTTTTCACTTAATAAATAATATTGCTCATTCTGCATAATATCATCTTCATGATTTATGTTTACTTCCATCTCTTGTTTTTGCTATCTTTTCCATTTTTCTTGCATATGGTTTTTGTATATCTGTTGTATCATGTAATAATAATGCTTGTTCTTCTACCCTTTGCTTAATTGACTCTCTCTTTAAGTTTTCAAATGATTTTACTGATATTTGTGAAAAAATATTTTTTAGATATTTCTTCTTAAAATTATTTACATCTTCCTTTAAGTATTCTGATATTTTATCTATTTGTGATATCTTTGATAGTCCTTTTCCCTTTTTTCACTTTTTTACTCAATCATAACTTTTTTGATAGTGCTTCATTCATTGAACTATTGTATTCAAAAAACAACTTTGTCCCTTTATTAAGCCCAAGATTATATCTCACATTATTCATATTTTCTTTTTACTATAATTTTTTGATGATTTCGGT
>CAYFPB010000172.1:0-1569 GCA_964344895.1 uncultured Candidatus Peribacteria bacterium
TTGTGTTTTTTTGTGTAAAATTTTCACGTTAGGAAGAAAAGAGCCGTTTATTTTTCATTTAATTTTCTTATTTCTACTAACACTTCTCTTAATAACTCATTTGTATTTTCTTCCCTCAATTCCTCCTTTTCTTCTTTTTCCTCATCTTCTTCCTCTCTATGATCAGTTAAACTTAATCATATAGCAGTTACTAATCATGCTATTGATGTCATAAATGCAGTTTTTAGTCATTCAATAAGTCATGGTATACTCTCACTCATATTATATGTATCAAATTCATATAATCATGCTACAATTCATGCAAAAGTTCAAAATATTCATATCATTGTTACTATATTTCTATCTCTTTTCCAAAAAGCAACTAATGTAATCAATATGATTATTGCTAAGATAAACAACCCTGATCTAACAAAAGCTATCACATTATCTATAAAATCTAGGTAAAACATTTTTTTATAATTAATTAATATATTAAACTCAAATATAAAATATATTTAGACTAAATTTTTTCGAAGTTCTTATATTAAGTAACTAGTTAGTCTCAAAAATTTCTTACTAAAATATTTTATATTTTTTATACATTTTTACTTATTAATACTTTACTTTATTAATAAGTTCATCCACTAGGTCCTCACTATTGGTTACAATTCTAAACTCTACTCTTCTTGATTTATTTGCATCAACAGAAGATTTAGAATAATATGTATACTGTCAGTTATAATCCAAGTTTTTTCAATCACTCATACCATTTGAGGTAATAATAAACTTTAATCTATCCTTATCTGCTTGAGCTAAATTTTTAAACTCATTACTTTCAAAAATATAATTTAATACAGAATTAGATCTTTTTTGAGATAAACTTAAACAGTACATATACTTATCAGACAGACATTTTCATGCATGTCACTCGATCCTTACTTCTTTTAATTTATTATGATATTCTTCATTATTTAAAATCGAAAAATACTTAGGAATAAACTTATCAAGTATATTTTTAAAAGAACTAGTTAATACATCAGAATTTGCTTGAAAGAATATATCAGGATTATCAAATTTTATTGTCATATCATCACTGATAGTCATTTGCCACTCTTTTTCTTTTTCCTTAAATGCTTTTTTTAAATCTTTATGTAAATTGTCTTTTATATTACTATATTCTAAAAGCACTCTATTTCTATATTTTTCATTTAACTTTATTATTAATTCTTTTTCAGCTAACTCTTTACGAGCTTTATCTAAATCTTGTTTTTGTTCTCTTAATTCTTTCTCTGTCTTACGTAATTCTTCTTCATATTCTCTTACTTCAGAAATAACAAGGATCGATATTAATAAAAATATTAACATTAATCAAGTCATCATATCAGACAAACTTATCCATTGAGCAGAATTATTAGTATATCACATATATAAATTTTATTAATAACTATATATATGATATCATATTTTTGATATAATACAAAAATTAATGTAAAAAAAGTATTAAAATCCATCACCCTACCCTAGAGCTTCCTTTAAAATTAAAGGAAGTCTTACTATTTATGTTTTTAAATATTTTAAGTATTACATATA
>CAYFPB010000173.1:0-1527 GCA_964344895.1 uncultured Candidatus Peribacteria bacterium
GACCACCTAAAAAAGCTAAGAAATAGCTTACCTAAGGGTAGAATAAAGGCAAAAACAAGGTTAAAAATTTTACTAGACTTCATAATATTAAAAAATGGCTTAATAATGCCATTCTAGAAAAACTAGATAATTATTAAAAATATATATATTTTAATTAATAATTATCTTTTTTTATGGAAAAAATGAAAGTATCTAGATTAGTAAAATACCTAAAAGACATATGATTTAAACATATAGCAAACAAAAATATAGACGTAGGTATTAAACATAAAATATATGAATCATTCTCTGAAAAAACAAAAACTATGAGTAAAAATAAGTTTTGTTTATATTTAACTAGCTTTTGAATATCTAAAACACAAATTAAAGAAATAATAAAAATATGAGAGAAAAATAAAGATAAATCTCTAGAATATAGTTTTTGGGAAGAATATAATGAAAATAACTACAAAAATAGATATAAAAATAGTAATAGAACTAAAAAAGTAGATCAGTTAACAGAAAAACAAACTAAATATTTGATAAACTTAAGAGAAAATGAACCAAATAAATGATATAAATTATTTGAAAATTGATTATTTATTCCTGAAAATAAAAAGAAATATGAAAAAGTATTTTGAACTGACTACATAGTTTGAAAAAGACTTTTCTATGATGTAATAAAAAAGTATAAACTTCCTCATAGAATAACAAAAAGAAATAAAATATGACTTTTAGCTGAACATAAAAAGAATAATACACTAGAAACATATATAGCTAAAATGCATCATATTTATGCTTGATATAAGTCACTACATAATTGGCAAGTAGATATTAAATATTTAACTGATATCCCTAATTATGTAAAGCTAGGTATTATGGATATATATCTTTATGAAATAACATTTAGAGATTATAAATCATGATTAACTATTTGTTTTTTCTGAAATGATAAAAGTAAATCCAGTGTAATAATAGCTTTTGAAATGTTTAAAAAATTGATGAATAACATATGAATAAATTTAAAAGAAATCTCTTTTCAATTTGATTGATGAGCTGAATTTAGCAATATCAGAATAAATAATATAAAATGAGTTTTGATAGAAATAATAGAAAGAGATTTTAAATGATACAGATTAATAAAAAGAAAGGAACAAAACTGACATGTAGAAACATTTCATAGAAGAATAGAAGAAGATTTATTTGATACAAAAGCTATCTCTAACTTAAAAGAAAAATTAAAGAAATGAAAAATAATTAAGTTAGATTTAAAAAAAGAAATACTAAAATTATTAAATACATATATTTTAAATTTTAATAATTATTGGTATTCAAGCTACAAACCTAGATATGATTTATTTTGAAAAAAGTCTCCAGTAACAATAGTTAAAGAAGACTTTAAGGAAGAAATAGAAGAATGAAAAATAAATATTAATTTTGTAGAAAAGTATTGTTGAGCTTATGATGTATCTAGTTGTTATAATTTAACTAGAAGTCATGATTATTCTAGTATTATTAATTCTGTTATACTTTTAAATGAAAATAAAT